>JBJEMO010000278.1:0-24459 GCA_051879715.1 Bilifractor sp. | reverse complement strand
CTGGTTCCATTGATTGTCTCATAGTTACCAGCAATATATGTAGATTCAACGCCAAAGTTATTTGTTCCGAAGTTTGATCCGGCTGCAAGTGTATTCGCCAGGATATTTCCATTTGTATGTGCGTTTAAAGTTGCTTTATTAAATGCAACAATATGGAAGTTTCCGGCAATACCCAGAGCACGATCACTCAGGTAACCTGTTTTACTTGGATTTCCCGTGAATGTCTCACTGTCATCCGTGATATAGTGATATTCCAGCTTGATATTACTCTGACCGCCAATCTTTGTCAGGTCATCTTCAGTAAGCTGATCGTCAAAATAGTAGAGGTTTGATGTCTTTCCATCAATCGTCTTAGGCTGATCCAGTTTAACAAAATCTCTGGTCCAGTCCACATTGGAGAAATCATTGTCATTCTGTTTATCTGTAAATGCATACACAGAAAGGCTGTCTGTCTTGAACTCGGCAGACTCAGATCCCTGAACATTTACATCCGCAGAAACGCCTTCTACCTTGACATCGTCAGATGTAATATTTGTTGTCTCTACAGTTGTCTGGTCGTCCTGCTTTGCCTCGTCCGTTAACGGCAGGTGATTTACTTCAACATCGTCTGCTTTCTCAGCAGTGATATCCTTCGTCAGCTGGCTCTTCTTGAAATTGAACCTGACAGTAACACTGCCTGCCTCCGGCTCGTACTCAACCTTCTGACCTTCAACAGCATTTCCGTTCTCGTCATATTTCTGAACCAGAAAGGCAACATCGTAGAGCAGGGTGTTGTCTGATGTATACGCATCTGTCTCTCCGGCATTGTCATTCAAGGCTGCCAGGTAGGCATCATACGCCTGTCCTTCCGTAATCTGTGTCACCTTGAACTCAGCCTGGTCCGGTACTGCATCTGGCTTCTCCAGCGTCGCTGTAACCGTCACATTGCTGTCATCATAGGTGTAGGTACTATCGTTATAGGTATAAGCCGCCTCAGCTTTTTCCTGCTCTGTCTGCGAGCTGGAACTGCTGCCTGATGCAGACGCAGAATCTGCAGCTGTCTGCGCAGAAGCGTCAGCAGAAGCTTCCTCCTGCTGATCAGGATCTGCAACGGTCTGCTCTGATGCATTGTCGGTGTTAGCTGTGCTCTGCTCCGTCCCGTCAAGTCCGATCTCCTCGGTCCTGGTGGTTGCATTCTGATTCACATCTGTGACAGTATCTGTACTCTGATCAGAAGCAGATGCATCTGTATTCTCGGCCGCTGTTTCCTGCACCGGTGTATCCTCAGCAGCGCGAAGGTGGACATTGGATGTAATGCCGCTGGCTGCCACCATGGATATGGAAAGAAACAGTGCCATCCATTTTCGGAATGTGTTCTTCTTTTTCATCGTTTTCTCTCCTCCCGTTTCTTTGCCTAACCGTCAGTGTCTGGATATTCTTCTTTTACGAATGAGAACGAACAGCGCAACCGCACAGGCTGCAATCACCGCGATACCTGTTGCAATGACTGCAATATTTCTTGCCTGGCTGCTGTTGTCCTTCTCTGAATCCAGCTTGATGTTGCTCTCAGGTGTCTGAATGTCATCTGCGTTCACACCATCGATGGAGGCATCTGCGGAATTGTCTGTGCCATTATTGTTATCTGTACCAGTCGTTGTGGTCGTCGTATCTGTGCCTGCTGTCCCTGCAGTGTTCTGACCGTTGTCTGCGGTATTGCCGCCTGTTCCGGCTCCTGCATCATTCGCCGTGCCATTCGCTATATTGCCGGCTGCCACCGGAGCGATCGCCGCACCGGTAGAATCATTGGTGGATACGATGTTGCTCACACCGGTCGCCGTATTGGTCATAACCGTCCGGGTAATTCCCGGGATGACCCGGTACGTTGTTCCTTCATCTGTAACCGTAACCTCCTGAACCTCTTCCCTTGTGAGAACAACCTTCTGGAACTCTGTGTTGTTCTGATCGTAGTAGTAAACCGTGTAGGTTTCCTTCGGGGAGTAGAAGTTGTGGTCTGCATAAGCCACCTGACCGGCTACCCTGAGATAGTGGATTCCGTTTGCATCCAGGCTGTCCGGAAAATCGATTCTTGTATCTCCCTCGGATGTAACGGTCTGTGTCTTGCTCTGGATTACATTTCCATTTGCGATATCTACGTACTGGATGTTGATGTCTCTGGTCCTGATCTCTGAGGAATTGCTGTACCCCTCAGGATCGTAATAGATATAGGTCGTATGGTCTGTATCAGCGTACTTATGAGTAAACTGCTTATCAAAGGTCTTGTTGATTGTGTATTTGGATCCGTTTACCTCGATCGTCTGATCCGGTGTGAATGCAGCTGCCTGATCCTTGTTCGCCGCAGTCACCTCAACGACCCTGGAATCGATACAGCGGTTTGTCTCGGAGTTGTACAGCAGGATGTACCAGTTGTAGCTCTTATCTGAATCCGCTGTCTGCTTCCTGTACCGGATGCTGTAGGTTCTGGTTGTATCTCCCACCTCATGGGTGATCGTCGTATCGTCCACAGCCTTATAATTCACGGTTTCTTCTCCGCTCGTAACGGAAAATGCCTCGGGCGCGTAGAAGATATATTTCTTATTGTTCACATAAAAGCTTCTGGACGTGATGGTGTTTCCGCCATCTGCATCGACATAGTTGACTGTGACGGTGTAATTGGTGTCACTGTCTGATGCCAGCTTGTAATAGACATTCACTACAGCAGTATCTGTGCTGTCATCTGCCTTGGAGGACCTGGTGTATACCTTGCTGCCCGGGCTGAGCGTCTCCGGAATCTTGTCCTCCGAACCGGTAAACGTATACAGAAGCATGCCATCCTCTGTCATACATTTGTATGTTTTCCCGGAAGTGGCTGTATCTGTGTGCTTCTTATAGGTAAAGGTCATATTCCCCGTTATGGCAGCAGCCTGTGTTGACTGCAGCGATGGTGAATCTGCACTGAGGGCACCAGCCGGTCCTTCTACAATGTCATAATCCACGCCGTCCTTATAATAGGTAGAACGAACGGAGATATCACCGGAGGGTCCCCAGGTCTGTCCATCTGATGCGGAAAATGTATCCAGGACATTTCCGCTCTCATCCACAAACGTAATGGTATATTTTCCTGCCGTCTCATCTGAAGATGATGACACGGTCACGTTTTCACCGGAGCTGTCCGCCGCCCATACCGGTGCAGGTGCTGTCAACAGGGAAGCTGACAGTACGATTGCCGAAGCCATCACTAGAACATTTCTGTGTTTTCCCTTTGCCTTCATATGAATCACCCTTGATCGCCCTTTCTCATTCCTAAAAATCCTGTGAAGCTGCACGCGCAGAAGATGCGTGCTTTACGTGTATCCCCGGCTTGTCCGAATTGATGGATCGATGTCTTTCTGCAAGTTTCACAATCCTTCTGGTTGGATTGGAAACGTTTCCAAAAACAAGCCACAGTCAAATGCCGTTCTTTTCAAAAACAAAAATGGATACTCCTGAAATCATTTTCACCTGCATGTAATAAATCTGACTGAACCATATTCCCGCCCTCCCAAAAAGTTCTCAAAACGCACACCACGAAATCATTTTCGAAAGATAGAAAAAATGAAAAGCGAGGCTGTTCTTCGCTTTTTCACATGATGTCATTTAACTATGAGGTATCAATCCGGTTCGCGCAAATATGATCTATTTGGCAAATTTTGGCTGATGAATTCGCACACATTGTCCTATTTAAATATAGCATAGCATTTTTTCCACTGTTTGCAAGTATGAAATGCACTTTTTTGTGGGAATTTTATCCTATTTTGGGTAAACTTTCTTTTATTGTTCTTCCATACACGTATTGGATCCTGTTGGCTTTGCCTACCAGAACGGATTTCTCCCGTATACAAAAAAACACTGTGTAAATGCCGGTATGCATTTGCACAGTGTTTCATTTCTACAAATCTTAAATTATTTATCAGTTGCCCTGGATCATGAAGTCCATGAGTGCCTTGATATCATCCGGCTCTGAAGCTACAATCTCAAGTTCCGGGATAGAAGCCTCATTTGAAAAAATATTTGCCAGTGATACATACTGGCTGAGCTTTGACTTCAGGTTCAGTCTGTCGCCCTCAGCAGTTACGAGCTCTACACGGCCCTTGCAGTGATCGATTACTTTAAAAAATGCGTTTACATCCTTAATGTTCTGCAGTTTCATGTTCTTACACCTCCAATACCTGTTTCATTGCTGTACAAAAGATGAACGGTTTCCTATACCGCTTTCTATCATAGCATGATTTATGTCTGAATTGAAGAAAATATTACAATAGATTTTGCGAATTTTCCGGCAGAGTTGCCATTCGAACAGCCTAAAATTTTATAGAACTTCTGTCCGAGCTTTACCAGGTGTTCAAAAATATATTTGAACGTTTCTCAATATGTGCAAGGCGAGAATAAATCTTTGTTACAGCCGGTTTACGAGTGACAACCGGGCTATAAAATTTCTGACAGTCTGGTGTCAATATCCGTCCCCATAGGTACTTCCGTCATCTGCATCATACGTATTCCCGGAATTATCCGTATACCCGTAGGTGCCGGTTCCCTGCGTACCGTAGGTATTGTCTGTCCCGGTATCCGCCTGACCTGTTGTCCCGGTATCCGTATTTGTATCCGTGCCGCCGGACGCATTTGCAGATCCTGTCGTGTTCGTTCCGGCGGCGCCTGCCGTATTCGTCTGTGCTGTTCCGGTAGTACCCGTCGTTGTATTCGCCTGTGTCGTTCCGGACGCTGTGGAAGCGTCCGTTGAAGCAGCGGAATCAGAGTACGTAGCCGTCTCTCCTGTCGGAACGCCGTATACATCCACCTCATTGATACAGGTGTCATCATAGGCCGTGCCCTGATATACCGCATCGATAATCATCTTGATTTCCGATGCCTTTACATCTCTGGAAAGCTCTACACAAAATTCCTTCTTCTCATCCGGGAAGGTGACCTGTACACTCTGGTCTCCGATTTCAAAGGTCATCGTCTTCGGGCGGTTATTCATCGTGTAATTGTCATCTGTGCTGTACCAGTTTCCAAGACGAAGCACCAGAAATCTTATCTTATAAACCTGATCGAGCTGATAAGTAATGCTTTCACCGATTCCATCTCCATCGACACCATCCTGCCAGCTGCTGTCCTTGGAACCGTCGTACAGGACATGCGGTGTATTGTCAATGCCGTATTGAGAAATCGTGGATGTCGCCGTAGCATTGGAAACAGTCACCTGTGAATAGCCAAGCAGATCAATCTGGGATTCCCTGTCTTCATCCACGATGGACGCTGTCACCGCATCATTCTCTGACGAGGAAGACGATGAAGAGGATGCTGCCGCCTCCGCGGAAACAGAAGATGACGAAGAGGAGGCCGCCGCGACAGCCTCCGTGGGCGTCGGCGTAGCATTGATCGTAACCTTCTGCGGTTCATCCTTCTCTGTATTTCTCAGAATTTTCGAAATGCCAAACATGGCGCCGATTCCTGCTACCAGAATCACGACAACCATGATCACTCCGGTCACTAGCAGCTGCTTCTCCCGCTTTCTCACCCGTACCTTGTCGAGCCGTCGACCGCAGCGGGCGCACCGTCTCGCATTATCTGGATTATCTTCACCACAATAAGGACATCTCATAGTATTATTGTCTCCCAGTCATCCGTTTTTTTAGCAGGTATTCTTATAGTCTCGTTACACGGACTTCCTTCTCAAAATGATCAAAATTTTCTCTCGTACACAGCTGCGTCCCATCCCGGACCAATGATCCGTTGGCGGCAATGACGCCATACCGAAGGATCTCCGAGAGTGGCAGTCCCTGTTCCATGGCCATGCACATGCCGGCCACCATGGAATCTCCGGCGCCCTGCGTACTGTGCACCTCAAGCGAAGAAGGTGCGCAGTACCAGGCCTCTGTGTCATTGACCAGCATCGCGCCCTCCTTACCCATGGAGAGGCAGATCATCTTCACACCTCCATCGATGATCTCCCGGCATCTGCGCACAATACCTGCCCGGCTTTTATCCTCCGGCGCAAAGGCTGTAATGAATTCATACAGATTCGGCTTGATCAGCTCGGGGCCGGCCTTGAGTCCTTCCAAAAGCAATTCTCCCTCGGCATCCAGGATGACCCGCTTTCCCATCTTCCTGCACGCTGCCGTGAGGTCGTAATAGCACGTCGCCGGGACACCCTGCGGCACACTGCCGGTAATAACGACGAGGTCGATCGAAGGATCCGACAGTTGCTCCAGAAGCCGTGCGGTAAAAGCCTGCAGCTGATCCTCTGTCAATGGATCTCCCTTCTGATTCAGCTCAGTCGTAACCCGGTCCTCTGCATTCCGAACCTTGATATTCTCCCGGACCCTTCCCTGCACCATAAAGGCCTCATAGCGGATGCCCGCACCCGCAAGCCCCTCCGAAAAAACATTGCCGTTCTGACTGTAATTGATCCCGAAGGTCCGCACCGGCACACCCAGCTGTTGCAAAACAATCGATACATTGATCCCCTTACCCGAATAGTCAGTCCGCTTTTCCTGCACGCGATTTAAACCGCCATAGGCAAAGCCGTTGATCGTAAAGGTCTTGTCAAAGCAGGGGTTCATGGTAACTGTCGCAATCATGATTCCGCCTCTTCTGTATCACCCTCGAAGGCCTGGATTTTTTCCATATAGGTCTCATCGGAAAGGTCCGCCAGCTCCGTGAAGGGGATAGTATATTCATAATTGCTGATGATACGCAGATACTTCCGGTCCAGGTCAATGATGTACGCGTAATCCACAACATCCGCGTAATCCTCACTGTTGTACAGCTTCATGGATCCCTTGCGCCAGAGCAGTCCGAGAATATCGCTTGCCTTGTCTGTCCTTGCATCAGTCTGTGTCTCATCATAGGGAATGAACTGGCAGCCCCGCACGATCTCGGCAAACTGCTCCATCTCCTGCTTCTGCAGTCTCTCCTGCAGAAAATGAAGAATGTTCAGCCCGGCAATGGCCGGATGCCCGTCCTGGGGACCGTATTTGTCGATCTTCTTCTTGTCCTCAAGAAAAATATATACTGCACTGGAAATATCCATTCTGAATCCCTGATTTCCTTTCCCCTTATCTTATCTTCCTTATATTACTTCCTTATATATAATATAAATATTAAGCTCTTTCTGTCAACTTTCGATCCTGACCACCCTGGAATCCACGCTGTTAAGGTGTTACAGCTCACTGGGATCCGGGGGCACTTCCCATGCAGTTCTTTAAAGTGCGTATCACTGCCGGGGACAGACAAATGAGAAGCGCATTTCAAGGAAGGCCTCTGAAAAGTAAAAGCCAGGCTGTATGCTGCATTGCATGATGCATCGCGATTTACGATCTCAAACTCCGGAGCAGGGGCAGTTCCCTGCGCACCTTGTCTACATAGGGCAGATCAAGGTCCGTGATCTGAATACCCTCTTTTTCATCCATCTGGGCAACGACATCGCCCCACGGAGACGTCACAATCGAATGTCCCCAGGACACGTAGGAAAAAGAAGGGTCCCTCGCATCTGAAGTGCCGACCATATAGCACTGGTTATCAAGCGCCCTCGAGCGGAACATCAGTTCCCAGTGGGCCGGACCTGTGGTCATGTTGAAGGAGGCAGGAACAAGCACCAGCTTTGCACCGGCAAGCACCATCTCGCGCACGATTTCCGGGAACCTGCAGTCAAAGCAGATGCAGAGGCCCATCCGGCAGAATTCCGTGTCAAAGACCGTAGCGGTATTTCCTGCTGTAAGTGTGTCGGACTCCCGGAAATGCTGACCGCCCTCCACATCTATATCAAACAGATGCACCTTCCTGTGCTTTGCGATCTGTCTTCCCTCCCGGTCGAATACATAGGCCGTATTGTACACATGCCCCTGTGCATCCACCTCAGGAATGGTCCCCGCAGAGAGATAAATCCGATGCGTCCTCGCAAGATCTGCAAGGCACTGCCAGCTCTCTCCGCCTTCGGGCTCCGCATACGCCGGAAAGCATGATGTCTCATAGGGTGTGGTAAACATCTCACCGATGGTCACCAGATCCACCCCGCTGTCCTCAAGCCTGTTCAGATATTGCGCCAGCATGTCAAGGTTCTTCTGCTTATCTGCATACACATGAGATTGTATCTGCGCAATCCGCATCCACGGTCACCTCCCCTTGCTTCTACTCATAATCGTCTCTTCCGTATTATTTTCTCTTCTTAACAATTATCTCTTATGTTTCATTTTCTCTTCTGTACATTTTTTCAAATAATATAACAGCCTGCGGCCGCCTGTATATTATTGTATCCTCAGTTATCATATACAGCAACGTATTTCGTGGATTCCCCGCATGCAGCGCAACATTTCAGTGGTCTGCCAGGCAGGGCACTTCGCATGCAGTCAGAAAACAGAAAAGCCCGGGGCCTTTTCTGCGCGCCCCGGACCATCATTTTATTACAGATAGGATTGCATAAATATTTTACAACACCGTCTTACAGTCTCAAGAGAAAATCGGCTGCAGTGCCCCTGCGAGTGCTTCCTTCTCCGCCTCAGCCTGGGCAAGGTCCTTACCCTTCGTGGTGTAATATGCCTTGATCTTCGGCTCTGTACCCGATGGACGTACCACAACGGAAGCGCCGTCATCCAGTCCGTAAATCAACACATTCGCCTTCGGCAGTCCAGTCTTCTCCGGCTCCTCATAGTCGGTAACCGTTACAACCTTTTTCCCGGCGAAATCCTTCGGCGGGTTCTTGCGCAGTTCTGTCATAATGCCAGCCATCTTGTCCATTCCGGAAAGTCCCGGGAACTCGAAGCTGTCTACCTTGTTCAGATAGCGGCCATACTGTGCGTAGATCTCCTCCAGTCTCTGCTTGATGGAGGAACCGATGCTTCTGTAATAAGCAGCCATCTCGCAGATCAGCATGGATCCGATGATGGCATCCTTATCACGCACATAAGGTCCTGCAAGATATCCGTAGCTCTCCTCAAATCCGAAGATAAAACGGTCAACCTCTCCAGCCGCCTCGAGCTGTGCAATCTGGTCACCGATCCACTTGAAACCAGTCAGAGTGTGGCGCATCTCCACGCCGTAATGCTTCGCAACCAGATCTGCCAGCGGTGTAGATACAATGGACATAACCGCTACAGGATTCTTCGGCATGGTACCCTTCTCAATGCGTCCTGCACAGATATAGTCGAGAAGGAGTACGCCCATCTCATTACCGGAAACCAACTCATAGGAGCCATCCGGGCATTTCATGGCAATACCCACACGATCGGCATCAGGATCTGTGGCAAGCATCAGATCCGCTCCTGTCTTCTTCGCAAGCTCAAGTCCGTACTTCAATGCCTCAAAGATCTCCGGGTTCGGATAAGGTGCGGTTGTGAAATAGCCGTTCGGATATTCCTGCTCAGGCACAATCGTAATATCAGTAATACCAATATCCTGCAGTACACGGGTAACCGGTACAAGTCCGGTACCGTTCAGTGGAGAATATACCAGCTTCAGTCCTGCTGTCTTTGCCAGACCCGGTCTTACCTGTCTGTCTTCAATCGCTGCATACAGTGCTTCCTTGCAATCGTCTCCAACAAACCGGATCAGGCCCTTCTCAACGCCCTCTACAAAGGACATGTATTTCGCACCGGTCAGTACATCTGTCTTCTGAATGGAATCGTATACAACCGCTGCGGCATCATCCGTCATCTGGCATCCATCCGGTCCGTAGGCCTTATATCCATTATACTTTGCCGGGTTGTGCGAGGCAGTAACCATAATACCCGCGTTGCACTTATAATATCTGGTAGCAAAGCTCAGTGCGGGAACCGGCATCAGCTCATCATAGATACGGACGTGGATTCCATTTGCCGCCAGTACGCCTGCAGCGTCCCTGGCAAAATTCCAGCCCTTCAGACGGCTGTCATAGCTGATTGCCACGGTCTGTGTGCCGCCCTGGGTCTTAACCCAGTCTGCAACACCCTGTGTGGCCTGACGGACAACCCAGATGTTCATACGATTGGTACCTGCGCCAAGCGTGCCGCGAAGTCCTGCCGTGCCGAACTTCAGCTTCACTGCAAAGCGATCCTTGATCGCGTCATCATCACCTTCAATGTCACGAAGCTCCTTCTTCAGATCAAAATCAATAAGATCCGCATTTAACCAGCGTTTGTAATCGTCCTGATACATCTGATTCCTCCGTTCTTCTTCACATTTGGAATATGGCAAAACCAACAAAACAAGCAGAAAACATGTGCCTTTTTTCGTGCTATTAAGCCAAAATCATCATACTGAATTTTATATACCTTGTCAAGCACAGCAGGGCAGCCACGTCTCTCATAATTCTCTAGAGGTTACAGTTCATTAGTGTGTCAGGAGGGCACTTCTCATGTAGGCCTTTGGAGTGAGTACTACGGACAGTTAGATGGTTTTATGCGAAATTGCCAATAATGTTGAATGCGAGAATGTTTGAGGAGGGCGGTTTTTGCCCGACGAGTTTCGCAGCAACAAAAAACTAAGCATAAAACCAGCTTACTGTCCGTTTACGAACGGAAACAGACAAATGAGAAGTGCCCTCCTGACACATCGCTGAACAGTAACATCTGGAGATGAATGTCCGAATCCTCTATTACAACATTTACGATCTGTAACAGCCAGAACGGCATTTACCCTCTGTTAACGCAGACTTATCCGGACTGTGATAGCGCTCTGATCCGAATGTCTCTAATATAGATGGACAAGGAAATTATAGCTTACTAACTTCCAGCGATATCGTATATCCCATCTGGTCTTACATATTGCCAGTTATAACCTATAGAAGAAAAATATAAACTAAGAGAGGTGATTGTTCTATGGTGACCATGGACCGTTATACCAATACAGTCGATTCCAATACTGTACAAGCAAATACATCACATTCGATCAACTCCAATACCGCTAATATCCCCGCATTTAAGCTGGAACGCTTCCGTGACATGTCTAAACGGCGGAAAATCTCAATCCTTGTCCGCACGGCATGCCTTGTATTTCTGATCATTTTGTTTGTAATTGTCTGGAATCTGTAGATTTCACAGTTTTTTCACGGGCAGAATCTGCCTTTTCTTCTTGTCATCCAGGAAAGTCTGTGTTAGAAATGTAAAGGAATATTTAAGATTCGTTTACATAAAGTCTACACAGATTTTTTTTGATTGAAAGAAAGGGCTCTTATGAAAAATAAATATTCATTTGCAGCACTGATTCTTGCCTGCTCCCTTGCAGCTACACTGACTGCCGGATGCGGTTCTGCCTCTACTGCTTCTGAAGCAGCAACGGTAACCCGCCTGAAGAATGTGACAGGTTCTTCTGATACCGCTGAACTGTCAGATTCCGGAGATGATTCTGACAACGCAGATGAGACATGGTCCGTGGATACCGCAAAGGAGGATCTGACCGAAATTCTATCCTCGGATCTGGATGACGACAGCACCGTGCTGGATGTCCCGGAAATGTTTCAGAATCCGGAGCTTCCCACAGGCTGTGAATCTGTAGCACTGACCATCGCACTGAATGCTTTAGGCTGCAGTCTGAACAAAACGGATATTGCAGAACAATATCTGGAATACGGCGATAACCTCGCCTACCAGTATGCCGGAGACCCGCACACCGACAGCGGTGCCGGTGTTTTTGCAGCAGGTATTGTGAATGCGGCGGAAAAGTACATTGACGACCAGAATCTGGAGATTGCAGCTTTCAACACCACCGGCACATCTCTGGCCGACCTGTATAAGGTTGTGGATGCAGGCTATCCTGTTGTGATCTGGGGGACCATGTACATGTCCGATCCCATGATGACCTCCCAGACTTATGAGTATAATGGGTTGAGCTACACCTGGTACCAGAACGAGCACTGTATGGTCTTATGCGGATATGATGAAGATTCCAATACGGTTGTAGTAAGTGATCCTCTGTCAGGTATCGTGGTAAGGGATGCATCCCAATACGAATCCTACTTCAATGAAATCGGTCAGTATTCTGTGGTTCTGATGAATGAAAATGGTGTTCAGAAGACCACCCTCGACACCAGTAAAGCTGATGCCGGCGACAATGACGGTTCTTCTACGGAGAATTACGAGGATATTCTGGAGCACCGTCAGGATACCTCCTCCCACTATTACGATCAATGGCAGAACAATGGCAACAGCTCCGGCACCTACTATAATAATACTTCCGCCTCTCAGGGGCAGTACTATTATACCCCTGCCGATTCAGCCTCCGGAGCCAGCCAGGGCTCGACAGATTCCTCATCTTCAGGAGGCAGCCAGGGCGGATCAGGCTCCGCTTCACAGGGCAGTCAGTCCGGCAACGGAGGATCGCAGGATTCCGGATCAGGCAGCTCCGGCGGTTCTGACTCTGGATCCTCAGGTTCCGGAGCTTCTGATACGCCATCAGGAGGCGGCGGTGACAATTCCGGGAATTCAGGAGGCGGATCATCCGGTGCGTATGCGGATGATGGATCCGGTGGTGGATCCGGCTCTGCCACAGATACACCCCAGACACCTGGTGGAGCTGCTGATGACGGGGGTGGATCCACAGCGCAGACAGAATCCTGACATATTCATATTGCACACAGTACAGGCAGAATCTCTGAAAATCAAATACGAAGTTTCAAAAAATCAAATACGAAACAGGCAGAATAAATGCTGCATACGGTTCTGAACATCACAACAGCAGCCGGATCTCTGATAAAGATCCGGCTGCTGCGTTTTATGATATGCGTTTTACTATACAAAAAGAAGTCAACCTGTCCTCTGACATGATTCCTTTATTTTCTCTCATCCTTTTCCTGCTGCATCTCCAGGAGCATCATAGAAAGCAGCAGATACTGTCTGAGACCCGGATCATCCAGATCCTCCTTCAGAGAGCTTTGGATTTTTCCAAGCCGGTATGTAATCGTATTCCTGTGCGCATACATCTCCGTTGCAGTTCTCTGGATGGAACGCTCGCTCTCCAGGAATGTCTTCAGCGTATCAAAGGGTTCTGATTTTCCTTTTCTGATCTTCAGCTCCCAGAAGTGCACCACCACCGGATGGCAGGCACAGATCTTGTCCTTCCAGTCCGGCATCTCAATGATATAACGGCTGGCATAACTGGTGAACCTGAGCATATGACGGAAAAGATCATCCTCCTCCGCAAGCTTTCTGTCCTTCCTTCCCTCCTGCATGGTATAGACTGCCTGCTTGTAGAGTGAACGCAGATTTCCGATGCCCTGTACCTGCAGACTGAAGCTGCTGTAAATAGAATTCTGCTCAGTAAAGGACACAAGAAAGGTCTGGAACACCCTGTCCCTGTACAGATTCCGGTTGGTCAGGATGACCACATCAGGTCCCTTCTGGAGCACCAGACATGCCGGAAAATTATGCATGATGGCATTTGCAATCACATTCCTGGCCTTGGCATGGTCCATGCCATTCTCCATTCCCACCGGGTCCAGAAGAACAATCTGAAATTTCTCATCCTCTGTCCAGCCGAAGCGGGACAGCTGCATATCGAGTGCCTTCTGGTCCCAGGTCTGCCCAAAGAGATAATTATACAACGGATTTTCAGCTGGCTCCTGCTTTTCTGCATGGATGCTGATGTAAGGCTGCAGAATCTGTCCCAGTCTCTGCAACAGCTGCACATCTCCCGTATTGGTCTGCCGATTCCGCTCAACGACCGAAATCCTGCCGCACTCTGCCCCGTCAAAGTAAAGCGTCTTTGCGATCCCATGGAAGGGATTGGTATTTTCCACATTCTGCTTCCAGTGAAAGCGTGTACAGGTATCCTTTTGACCACCGTCTATCGCATCATACTCGATCTGATAGATACTGTTCAGGGAAGAGTATCCATAGCGGGCGATATACTGCCACTCAGAATCCATTGTTTCGAGCTGATCCACCCTGCTCATCGCCAGCACCTTGGTATTACTGTCCTGAATCAGAAGCGGGTTCCGGAAAATAAATTCTGTCTGCTCGATAATATCCTTGAAATCGCCCTTCCGGGCATCATCCTCCATCCGCAGCTCCCAGTCCTGATAATAGTCAAAAACGCCCTGGAGAATCTCGAAAGCCTCCAGAACACTCAGATTATAGATCAGGATCCGGTCTCCGTTTTCACCCTCATAGACCACATAATCCTTTTCTTCGAACACATGTACGCAGTTTGTGGCATAAGCAAGTCTCGCACTGCTCAGAATCGGCTTTGCATCCTCATGAATGTTTATACGAATATCCATCAACGGCGCCAGCCGGTTTGCAATCATCCACATGCTTAATTTCATAAAAACCGCCTCGTCCTTTTCATCAAAAAATCAATACCTGACCACATCCGGAAAATGATCCGGAGGCACGTAAAATCCTCTTGGAAAATTGTACACTTTTCTTTTCTTTTGTGCAAGATAGTACAAAAGCGCATCCTCACGGATACGCTTTCTAATATATGTTGCATATTTAATTGTGCATTACACACCTGGAAGCGCTGCATGAAATGTGCATTACACCCCGGAAGCGCCATAGTTGGAAAGTACCCGGGCAGAAGGATCATCCACGTCGCAGCCCTCCCATTCCTTGTTCGGCATCCAATAAGCAGGAATCAGCTGATCCTGGTCCGGATAGTACTTCTCAAAGATCTCGCGGTACAGCAGTGACTCCTTGGTAAAGGGTTGTACATAGGTATACTTCTGAATTTTCTCCCGGAACTCCTCATCCGTATAACAGCTGTTTGCATAATCGATGATGTCATTCCGCAGGGAATGTCCGACCGCGTCCGAGAAAGCTGCCTTCTCACGCATCAGAATGCTGTGAGGAATGCAGGCATCCTTTTCAAAGGCATGTCGAAGAAGGTACTTTCCTATTCCGTAGGTGTTCATCTTCTTCGCCGGATCAATGTGCATGACATAGTCTACAAAATCCAGATCACCGAAGGGTACCCGTGCCTCCAGGGAGTTCACGGAAATACAGCGGTCTGCACGAAGCACATCATAGACGTTGATTTCATGGATCCTCTTCTCAGCTTCCTTCTGGAACGCCTCCGCATCCGGTGCGAAATCTGTGTATTTATATCCAAAGAGCTCATCGGAGATTTCACCGGTAAGAATAACACGGATGTCTGTGTGCTCGTGAATCCACTTGCAGACAAGATACATGCCGACAGAGGCACGGACGGTCGTGATATCATAGGTACCCAGGGCCGCAATGACCGGATCCAGGGCTGCAATGACATCATCCCGGGAGATAATGACCTCATGATGGTTGCTGTGAATATATTCCGCGACCTCTCTGGCATACTTCAGATCGATTGCATCAATATCCATTCCGATGGCAAAGGTCTCCAGAGGCTTGTCCAGCATTTTTGCGGCGATTCCACATACGAGAGAGGAATCCAGACCGCCGGAAAGCAGGAAGCCCACCGGTGTATCAGAATCCAGACGCTTCCGGACACCCTCTACCAGCTTGTCATGGATATTTCTGCTGATGGTGTCCGGATCATCATGGCTGTATCTGCCGTCCACCTTTGCCGGATCATGGTAGGTATGGAACGCACCATCTTTATAATAAGTACCCGGAGGAAATGGGTAAATCTTGTCACAGATACCGATCAGGTTCTTCGGCTCAGAGGCAAACAGAATCGTATGACTGCTGTCATAGCCATAGTACAGTGGCCGGATGCCGATCGGATCTCTGGCGGCGATATATTCATCTTTATCTGCGTCATAGATCACAAGTGCAAACTCCGCGTCCAGCATTCTGAACATATCCACACCATGCTCCTTGTAAAGCGGGAGCAGGATCTCGCAGTCGCTGTCAGAGCGGAAGGTATAACCCTTCCGGACCAGTTCCTCCTTCAGAGGACGAAATCCGTAAATCTCACCATTACATACGCAGTAATTACCGTTCATCTCAAAAGGCTGCATGCCTTCCGGTGTAAGTCCCATGATGGACAGACGATTAAAGCCGAGAAAGCCCTTATTAATATTGATCAGCCTGGAAGCATCCGGACCACGTGAGGTGGTTTTTCTCAGTGCTTTTGCCAGGGCCTCTTCCGACCCGCCTTCTCCGCAATACGCTAATATACTGCACATAATCTCATCCTCTTTCTTTCTTAATATTTCGCCACTGCCTACTTCCGGTCCTGCCCAAAACCAGAGCCTCTGATAAGCCGGGACTTTTATAAAAAAAGACAGGCTGAGACGCTTACTGAAAAGCATCTTTGCCTGTCGTCTGTCTGACATTCTATAAGAATATGGCGGTCTTTAAAATACTCATTTTTAAGCATGCGTGGGCATAGCCTCCATAGCCCGGTCGTCCTTCGCAAACCGGCTGTAACAAAAATTGCTCCTTTTTTACGAGCTGCGGAACTCCTCAGGCGCTTTGCGCCTTCGTCAGACAGTCCTCGCCTTTAAGACTTTGGCAGCTCCCGGATCAATTTTTGAACAGCCGTTAATGCTCGGACAAATGGTCTATGGAGCCCATGCCCACACTGAGCTTCTACACCACAAACAAAATATGCATCAGGCTTCCCGCATATTCGTATAACCCATCAGATACTCATCCACGCTGCAGGCGCATTTCCGTCCCTCGGTAACCGCCCAGACAACCAGCGACTGCCCGCGGTGCATATCTCCTGCAGTGAAAACCTTCTCCACATTGGTCTTATAGCAGTCAGGCTCTGTGGCAACGGTGTTTCTCGCAGTAAGATCCAGTCCGAATGCCTTTGATACGTAGCTCTCACAGCCGGTAAATCCGGCGGCGATCAGCAGCAGGTCGCAGGGAAGGGTCTTCTCTGTTCCCTCAATCATCACCATCTTCCTGTTTTCAAACTTCACCTTGACGGTCACGATTTCCTTCAGGTTTCCTTTCTTGTCCGTGTGGTATTCCTTCACGGTTGTCTCGTACACCCTTGGATCGTGTCCGTAAAGCGCTATGGCCTCCTCATGACCATAATCGGTCTTCTTGACAAGCGGCCACTGCGGCCACGGGTTCGTCGCTCTTCTCTCTACCGGAGGCTCCGGCATCATCTCAAGCGCAGTGATGGATTTGCAGCCATGGCGGATCGAGGTTCCGATGCAGTCATTTCCAGTATCACCGCCTCCAACGACAACGACATTTTTTCCCTTTGCGCTGATGAAATCATGTTCCTGCAGAAGCGTTTCCGCATCCCGGCTCCTGGCTGTCTTCCAGACACCATCCGCCATTCCATGATCGAGCAGACTCTTTGTGGTCGCCTTCAGGAAGTCCACTGCGTAGTAGATTCCGTGGATCTTCTCCGGATCCGCACCCGGGAGGGACCTTGGCTGCTTCGCACCGCAGGCCAGAACAACTGCATCATATTCCTTCAGAAGGTCCTGTACAGACAAAAAGTCTGCACCTGCAGAGGCTGTATGCTGTGCTGCTCCCTTCGCAGCTGCAGCTTTTGCCGCTGTCCCCTTGCCGGAGACGGCAGCTGCTTCCACCGCCTGACCGGATGTGCCATTTTTGGCTTTAGACTTCTCTGAGCCTGTATCCTTTTCCGCCCCGGCCTTATCCGATGCAGCCGTATCCAGGCTGTCTGCGCCGATATTAACGCCGGTGCGGAATTCAACCCCTTCTGCCTCCATCAGCTTTCTGCGTCTGTAAATCACGCTCTTGTCCAGCTTCATATTCGGAATGCCGTACATCAGCAGGCCTCCGATTCTGTCCTCGCGCTCGAAGACAGTCACAGTATGGCCTCTGTGGTTGAGCTCATCCGCTGCCGCCAGTCCGGAGGGCCCGGCACCCACGACTGCAACCTTCTTCCCGCTTCTGACCTGGGGAATCCGCGGCTGAATATAACCTTTTTCAAAGGCCGTCTCTATCGTGAAGAGCTCATTGTCATGAATCGTGACAGGATCTCCGTACTCACCATTGATGCACGCCTTCTCGCAGAGCGCCGGGCAGACCCTTCCGGTAAATTCCGGGAAATTGCTGGTCTTGATCAGTCGGCTGAAGGCCTCCTGGAAATGTCCGCGATAAATCTGATCGTTCCATTCGGGGATCAGATTGTGCAGGGGACATCCTGTCACCATCCCGTTCAATTTCATTGCAGACTGGCAGAAGGGGACACCGCAGTTCATGCAGCGTGCACCCTGCTCCATACGCTCCTCCTGACCGAGGGGCACATGAAACTCCTTGAAATTGTGCACGCGCTCCTCTACGGGGACATCGGTGTTGCTTTTTCTGCTGTATTCAAGAAAACCTGTTGCTTTTCCCATCAGGACACCCTCCTTGTTACTTCTTCAAATGCTTCCAGAACCGCGTGTTCGTGCTTTACACCCTGTTCCTCGTATTTTCCGATAGCAGTCATCATTCTCTGGTAGTCATTCGGGACAACCTTCTTGAAATCAGGAATCCATTTCGGGAAATCCGCCAGAATCTCTGCTGCCAGCTTTGATCCTGTCTCCTGCTCATAGTCCTCCAGAATATACTTCAGCTCCTGGATATCATACTTGTCCGTAAGCTCCTGAAGCGTTGTCATGTCCTTGTTCATCCTGCGGTACAGGGTATGGTCGGAATCCAGCACATAGGCTATGCCGCCGGACATACCTGCCGCAAAGTTCTTTCCGGTAGTGCCCAGAATAACGGCTCTTCCGCCGGTCATGTATTCCAGTCCATGGTCACCGCAGCCCTCTGCAACAGCGGTCACACCGGAATTTCTGACGCAGAATCTCTCACCGGCGATACCGGATACATATACCTTGCCGGATGTAGCGCCGTAGCAGGCCACGTTTCCGATAATGATGTTTTCATCCGCCTTGAAGGAAGCCTTCGGTGAAGGCACGACAACGAGCTTTCCGCCGGAAAGTCCCTTTCCAAAGCCGTCGTTTGCGTCGCCCTCCAGGTACAGGCTCAGACCCTTTGGCGCGAAGGCACCGAAGGACTGTCCGCCTCCGCCAATGGCATGTACCACGAAGGTATCATCCTCCAGATCATTTCCGAAATGTCTGGTAATCTCCGAACCAAGAATTGTACCGAAGGCCCGGTCTGTGCTGGAAACCTTCAGGGTGATCTCCTGCTTTTCAACCTTCTGTCCCGGTTTTACGGACAATGCATCGTGGAACTTCGGCAGCAGTACGGATTCATCCAGTGTCTTCTCCAGATGGAAATTGTACACATCCTTCTGGTTGAAGTGGGATCTTTCCGCATGCGCGAAGGATGGATCCAGAATCCGGCTCATATCTACCTCAGCGGCACGGTCTGTGATCAGGTTTGTCCGCTTTTCAAGACAGTCTGTGCGGCCGATCATCTCATCAACTGTACGGAACCCCAGGGATGCCATGATCTCACGGAGCTGTCTGGCAATGAAGATCATGAAGTTCATGACGTATTCCGGCTTGCCGGCAAAGCGCTTTCTGAGTTCCTCGTTCTGTGTTGCCACACCTGCAGGGCAGGTATCCTTGGAGCAGACACGCATCATCATGCAGCCCATGCAGATCAGCGGTGCCGTGGCAAAGCCGTACTCCTCTGCACCAAGCAGGGCGGCAATGGCAACGTCACGGCCGCTCATAAGCTTTCCGTCCGTCTCAATGATGACACGGTCACGAAGGCCGTTCTGCAGAAGACTCTGATGTGCCTCGGAGACACCAAGCTCCCAGGGAAGGCCCGCATTGTGGATGGAGGAAATCGGAGCTGCTCCCGTACCTCCGTCATAGCCGGAAATCAGGATGACCTGGGCTCCGGCCTTTGCCACGCCGGAGGCGATGGTGCCTACACCGTTCTCGGATACCAGCTTGACGGATATTCTCGCGTCACGGTTGGCATTTTTCAGATCGTAGATCAGCTGCGCCAGGTCCTCGATGGAATAAATGTCATGGTGCGGCGGCGGGGAAATCAGGGATACGCCCGGTGTCGAAAATCTGGTTGCCGCAACCCATGGATAGACCTTCTTGCCCGGCAGGTGGCCTCCTTCACCAGGCTTTGCGCCCTGTGCCATCTTGATCTGAATCTCCACGGCACTGTTGAGGTAGGCGCTGGTCACGCCGAATCGCCCGGATGCAACCTGCTTGATGGCGGAATTTCTTTCTGTCCCGTACCGTGCCGGATCCTCTCCGCCCTCACCGGTATTGGACTTTCCTCCCAGCCGGTTCATGGCGATGGCCATGGTCTCATGCGCTTCCTTGGAGATGGACCCGAAGGACATGGCACCTGTCTTGAAACGCTTTACGATATTTTCTACCGGTTCTACCTCCTCCAGCGGAACCGGGTCCTGTTTCGGTACAAACTCCAGGAGTCCCCGCAGTGTGTGTGGTCTTCCGGAATCATCTACCATATCCGTGTATTCGCGGAACTTGTCATAATCGCCGGAGCGCACCGCCTCCTGCAGTGTGACAATGGTCTCCGGATTGTACAGATGGTCCTCCTTGTCCTTGCCGCTCCGCAGATAATGGAAGCCGACGGAATCCAGGGAGGTATCCACGGAAAGGCCGAGGGGATCAAAGGCATGGTTGTGACGGAAAGTGATGCCCTCCTCAATCTCCTTGATGCCGATACCACCTACACGGCTGACCGTTCCGGTGAAGTACTTGTCAATTGTCTCCTTGTCCAGACCGATCGCCTCAAAGATACGCGCGGACTGGTAGGACTGAATGGTGGAAATGCCCATCTTTGCAGCAGTTTTGACGACACCGCCCAGCAGGGCATTATTGTAATCGGCAATTGCAGTATGGTAATCCTTGTCCAGCATACCGGTATCGATCAGCTCCGCGATACATTCATGTGCCAGGTAAGGGTTAATCGCACGAGCACCAAATCCCAGAAGGGCCGCAATCTGATGGACATCTCTTGGCTCCGCGCTCTCCAGAATCAGGGAGACAGCGGTCCGCTTCTTTGTCCGTACCAGATGCTGCTCTACGGAGGATACAGCCAGCAGTGACGGGATCGGAACATGGTTCTCATCCACGCCGCGATCGCTGAGGATGATGATATTTTTTCCATTTGCGTAAGCACGGTCCACAGTGATGTTCAGCTGCTCCAGCGCTCTCGCCAGGGATGTATTCTTGTAATACAGCAGAGAAACCACCTGGGCATGGAAGCCGGGACGATCCAGTGATTTGATCTTCATCAGGTCTACACCGGTCAGAATCGGATGGCTGACCTCCAGCATCGTACAGTTGCCGCTCTTTTCATTGAGCAGGTCGCCATCGGACCCGATGTAGACCGTTGTATCAGTGACGATCTCCTCACGCAGGGAATCGATCGGCGGGTTTGTGACCTGTGCAAACTGCTGCTTGAAGTAATTGAACAGCAGCTGATGCTGTCTGGACAGGACCGCCAGCGGAACGTCATGACCCATGGATGCTGTAGGCTCTACGCCATTTTCCGCCATCGGAAGAATGGAGTCCTTTACATCCTCGTAGGTATATCCGAATACCTTGTACAGACGGTCCCGCATCTCCTTTGTGTGTACCGGGATCTTCTTGTTCGGAATCGGAACATTCTTGAGCTTCAGAAGATTGCGGTCCAGCCACTCTCCATAAGGCTGGCGATGCGCGTAATACCGCTTGCAGTCGTCATCTGAAATGATTTTCTTCTTCAGTGTATCAACCAGAAGAATTCTTCCTGGTGTAAGGCGTGATTTCTTTACCACATGCTCCGGTGGAATGTCCAGAACACCGACCTCGGAGGAAAGAATCAGCCGGTTATCATCGGTGATATAGTAACGGGAGGGACGCAGTCCGTTCCGGTCCAGGGTAGCGCCCAGCACATCTCCGTCGGAGAACAGGATAGCAGCCGGTCCGTCCCAGGGCTCCATCATGGTCGCATAATAATGGTAGAAATCCTTCTTGTCCTCACTCATGAACCGGTTATGGTTCCAGGGTTCGGGGATGGTGACCATCATAGCCAGCGGCAGGTCCATGCCGTTCATGTACAGGAACTCCAGCGTATTATCCAGCATTGCAGAGTCAGAGCCTGACGCGCTGATCACCGGATAGATCTTGTCGATATCCTTCTCCATGATCGGGCTGGTCATGGTCTCCTCACGGGCCAGCATTCGGTCCATATTGCCGCGGATGGTATTGATCTCTCCATTGTGTGCAATCATGCGGTACGGATGCGCACGGTCCCAGGATGGCGTCGTATTGGTTGAGAAACGGGAGTGCACGATGGCAATAGCTGTCTTATAGTCCTTGTCCTGCAGATCGCTGTAGAATCGTCTCAGCTGCTTTACCAGGAACATACCCTTGTAAACGATGGTTCTGGAGGACATGGAGCAGATATAGGTGTCCTCAGAGCTCTGCTCAAACTCACGGCGTACCACATAGAGCTTCCGGTCAAAGTCAATACCCTGCGGGATTTCCTCCGGACGGCCAATGAAACATTGCATGATACATGGCATGCAGTCCAGTGCCGCCTTGCCAAGAATCTCGGGGTGGATCGGAACCTCACGCCAGCCCAGAAGCTGCAGGCCCTCCTTCTCCACGATGACCTTCATCATCCGCATTGCGAACGTGCGTTTCATCGTGTCCTGCGGGAAAAAGATCATGCCGATGCCGTAATCCCTGGGCCCTCCCAGTTCAATTCCTTCTTTGGCTGCTGCCTTCTTAAAGAAATCATGGCTGATCTGCGCCAGAATGCCGACACCATCGCCGACGGTTCCGGATGCATCCTTTCCTGCGCGGTGTTCCAGCTTCTCTACAATGGCAAGTGCATCATCGAGTACACGATTATCCTGATGTCCGTCGATATTTACAACGGCACCGATTCCGCAGGCATCATGCTCCTTCTGCAGCTCCCGGTATTTCCTGATGTGCTGTTTATATTCATCCATACTTATTTTTCCTCATCTCTATCCTCATTACGGACTGCAGATGCATATCTGATGCCGCAATGGTACGGGGGTTTTAAGGCTTTCCTTTTCTTTATATAGTGATTTTAAAGTATATGCAAGAAAATTCTGGTAAAAATCAATCCCGGTCTGAATCTGTCCGTAAATACAGTTTTAGGAACTGCCGCGCATGACGCGCGACGGTTCCCTGTCATCTGCCGCAGCTTTGCGGCTTTTCCATACCTGTTTTTACTGTCACAAATATTTTTTACATCCCGCTTAGGATATAGTTCATTGGCCTGACAGGCAGGGTACTTCTCATTTGTCTGTTTCCGTTCGTAAACGGCCAGTAACCTGGTTTTATGCTTAGATTTTGTTGCTGCGAAACTCGTCGGGCAAAAACCGCCCTCCTCAAACATTCTCGCTATCAACGTTATTGGCGATTCCGCATAAAACCAGCTAACTGTCCGTAATACTCACTCCAAAGGACTGCATGAGAAGTGCCCTGCCTGTCAGGTATCTAAACATCAACCCGCTCAGAAACTCAACGCAGTGAGAACAGCAGCTCTCCGTAGGTCGGATACGGCAGATACTTCTCCGGGATATAAACCTCAGCAGCATCTACAGATCCACGCAGCTTCTCCATATCCGCAAGAATCACATCGTGATAGTAGCGTGCCTCTTCCAGACCATCGCGCTTCTCAGCCTTGGAGGTGTCCTTTGCCAGCTTTGCAAGGGACTCACCGATTTCCTCAGAGAGTGCATCCAGCTTCTCCAGGATGTCTGTCTCATAGGATCCGCCCTTGCCGCCGAGTACAGCCTTCTTCTGGGCCGCCTCACTGCCAAGCTCCTTCATATAATCAACCAGTCCGCAAGTGAAGTCCTTGCGTACCATTTCTTCCATGGTAAGTGCTTCGATATGAATGGTCTTGGAGTAGTTCTCAAGGAAGATCTCATATCTGGACTCGATCTCCTCCTTTGTGAAGACTTTGTGCTTCGTGAAGAGCTCGACGTTCTTTTCTGCCAGAAGCTTCGGCATAGCATCCGGGAGGGATTTCAGATTCTCAAGTCCTCTCTTCTGGGCCTCAGCGATCCACTCGTCGGTATAACCGTTGCCATTGAAGAGGATTCTCTTATGCTCATCCAGGATCTTCTTGAGCAGCTTATGTACCTCAGCATCCATAGACTCTGCCGGAACATCCTTCAGAGCGTCATAGATGCGGGAAAGAGATTCTGCTACTGCTGTATTCAGGATGATATTCGGGTCTGCTACAGAAAGTGAGGATCCGGGCATACGGAACTCGAATTTGTTGCCTGTGAAGGCAAAGGGTGATGTGCGGTTCCTGTCTGTGGTGTCCTTTGTGATGTGGGGCAGAACATGTACGCCCATGCCCATCTGTGTCTTTCCTGTTCCGACAAAGGCAGTGCCATCATCGATAGACTTCAGAACAGCGGCAAGCTCATCACCTACGAAAATGGAGATAACTGCTGGCGGTGCCTCATTGGCGCCCAGTCTGTGATCGTTTCCGGCGGTAGCGACGGATACACGCATCAGATCCTGATAGTCATCTACAGCCTCAATGACTGCCATCAGGAATACAAGGAACTGCGTATTCTCTCCGGGAGTCTTGCCAGGGTCCAGAAGATTCTCACCGGTATCGGTGACAATGGACCAGTTGTTGTGCTTGCCGGATCCGTTAATTCCCTCGA
>JBJEMO010000277.1:0-3491 GCA_051879715.1 Bilifractor sp. | reverse complement strand
ATATGATACATGGTCGCATCAGAGTTATTTATAGTGTTGTTTTAAGACATTGTAGCGTCTTGCGACAACATGGTGTAATGAGCAGTACGCATAGTTTTCCGGAGGCTTTATATGTCATTATTTTACTGATAGTCAAATTATTAAATATGCTTTATATATTTTCTCAAGCCAATGAATATCGTTACTTTTGTGGAGTAAAAGTTTCATATCTATGGCAGAGAAGGAAATATATGACTGTGAACGCATGGTAATGCGCGCCCAGTATTTGATGAGTCTGAAAGCGGCCTCGTCAAATGCAGGCACGATGTCAGATATGGAACGTGAAGATTACAGAAGACAGATAGCCGAACTCCTTCAAGGTATGACCACTCTTCTTGAGGTAAACAAGAAGATGGGAAAGGATCTGGCCGAGGCGAAAGCTAGCCTTGAGAAGGCTAACAAGCGGATAGATATCCTGAATTCTGAGGTGAGCTATCTGAAAGGCAAGCAGGCGGCCAGTAAGTACTCAATTTAGGGCTCAAAAAGGTTGTCTGTACTTTTACGGCTGAAATTTAAAACAGCAGAATATGTACAGCAACGATGATTTAGAGAGATTTTATTTTCAGTACCAGACAGAGGCGGTCCCCTCAGGGGAGTCTGTTCAGTCATTTTGCAAACGCAACAACGTTCCATACAACATTTTTTCGAAATGGTACAAGGATACTCGCCAAAAGATAGTGGAGGTTTCAGTGGATGGTCTCCCATCGGTGGATTCAAGTCCGTCTTCCCGTTCTCCGGAAGTCACCCCTCCGAAGTCTCAGGGAACGTTGCGTATCATGGTGGATATCGCGATGAGCAACGGCTTGCGCCTCTCGCAAAAGAACTTGAGTTATCAGGATCTGCGTTCGTTGATAGAGAAGTTGGAGGTGTTATGCTGAGCGTTACGGGCCTCAACCGTTTCTATTACATCCCGGGTTTCACGGACATGCGCTGCAAGCACAGCCGTGTGCTGTCGATAATCCGTGAGCAGCTTCGCCGCGAGCCGGAGGATGGTGACGTGTTCATAGTCATGTCGAGGGATAGAAGGATAGTCAGGCTGTTCACCTACGACAATCGTTCCTACAGCCTTTACGAGAAGAAGTTCGTGTCGGGCTATCAGTTCATGAAAGTGGTGCGGAAAGGTGAGGAGAAGGCCTATCGGATAGACTGGAGAGACGTGGTTCTCTTGCTGGAGAATCCTATAGTTAAAAAACTAAATATCAAATAATTATGTTGCATATTTATTTGTTTATATCATTGATAAGTTGTATCTTTACGACAGAGAATCAAGGATATAATGTCGAACGAGCTGCAACATATAATCGACTCAAAACGGGAGCTGCTGAGGCGTGAAACCGTCTTGCGCTCTCTCATAAATTACAGTGCGGCTATGCCAAGTGATCAGAAAGACCGTTATATCCGTTACCTGATAGAGAGTCAGGAGGAGAAGGATTTGGAGTTACGTGCCATGCGGATGGCGGTGGAGGAATTCCAGTCCATCCATGACCGTGTCTCGGAGAGTCTGGCCAATCTTCAGAAAGAGATGGCGGAGATCAAGCGCGAGCTCTCCTCGGAAAGGAGCAAGCGCAAGGCGGCTGAGTCCAGGGCAAGGAAGCTGGACCAGCAGTTGAAATTTGCCCAGAAGAACCGTTTTGGAGACAAGCGCCAGAACGCCCGTAAGAAGCCGGAAAAGCCGGATGAGGAATGCGACCGTAACAACGAGAAGGACGGCTTCGACGGAACGGCAGGGACATTATCTACCGGCTCGGTCGCTGCGTCGGCATCCACACCATCTTCCGCCTCAGCGAAGAAGGAGCGCGACACATCAAACAGACCCGACAATTATAATACCATGTCGGTAACCGGCACGCCGGTCATCCATCCGAGCGACGAGTCCAAGGTGCCCGGACGTATCATCGGGAAAAAGAATGTCAAGGTATTCAGTTTCAAGATGTGTCTTGTAGAGGAACAGTTCGAGATGATCCATTACGTGGAGAGGGGCAAGAAGCCGGCTTGGGGGTACTTCCCCAAGGAGGGCCATCCTCAGGTAGTGACCAGGTTTGAGGGGACGAAAGCCACGCCGGAGTTCCTTCAGGCCATCGCCTACGAGGTATATGTGAAGAACGTGACCTTCGGTCTGCTCCATGAATGGCTTACGGACTTGGGTATGACCGTGTCTGCCAATACGCTCCGAAACTGGCTGAAGAAGGGTAAGAAGTACCTGGATCAGTTGATAGTCGTCCTGAAGTCGATAGCGTTGGAGAAGGACTCGATCGTGAACTGTGACGAGACGTGGTGCAAGGTCAGGAAATACGATCGCTATAAGAAATGTTACATATGGGTATTGGTGAACAAGTCGGAGAAGATAGCCATATTTTTCTACGAGGATGGCTCCCGAGGCCGCAAGGTGCTTACTGACTTCCTAGGTGATGCGGAGCTGAAGAGCGTCATGACGGATGGCTACAACGCCTATGTGTTTATAGGTGATGAATTGAAGTCCGCCCATTTCAAGGACACTGAGCACCAGGTCTGTATGGCTCATTCGATGGCGAAGTTTGCCAAGGCGGCCAATCCGGGCGGAGACAAGGCGGCCCTTCCGTTCCATGATGACATGGGTCTCTTCTACAAGCTGGAGGACAGGTATGACAAGGAGGGGATAAGTCCGGAGGAACGTGGCAGGCGACGGCAGAGCCTTGAGACGAAAGAGATAATGATGAGGTTAAGGATGAACCTGAAGATAGAGCTGGATAAAGCCGATTCGGAAAGGTCCCCTTACCTGACGGAAGCCCTTCATTATCTGGACAAGTTCTGGGACGGTATATTTGCCTTTACAAAGGACGGTAACTATCCGATAGACAATAACCTTGCAGAGCGGACAATAAGAAAACTGACCACTCAGCGTAACAGCATGCTCCACTTCGGCAGTGACGAGGGAGTGGAGATGGCTGCGGCGTACCATAGTGTGATCAGCACGGTGAAGCTTCATGGCATGTCGTCATGGCATTACCTTGGTGAATTATTCCAAAAGATATTTAACGGATGCCGTGATTTCTTAAGCATGACGCCACAGAATATCGGATTGGCATACTCCAAATGTTAAAGCAATCGTCAAATATTTAACACATATCCTTTAGGGCACTGGTAAAGTGCCCTAAAACAGGGGTATGCCCTAAATTGAGTACTTACAATCAAGTTCGTTTCATTTCAAAAATCCGCGTAATTGACTATATTTCAATAATTTCAAAGAACTATTTATCCACTTTTACGGGAAAGTAGTGTATCTAATATTAAAAATGAATTATGCCAAAAGTATCAGTGATTATCCCGGTTTATGGGGTAGAGAGATATATTGAGCGTTGTGCTCGTAGCCTCTTTGAGCAGACCTTAGACGACATCGAATACATCTTTGTAGATGATTGCACCCCAGACAAAAGTATTCAGGTATTACAAACCGTTTTTGAAGAATATCGCCT
>JBJEMO010000276.1:0-3492 GCA_051879715.1 Bilifractor sp. | reverse complement strand
ATATGAGTTTGTACTCTAATCAAGACATAATAACAGTTATATCTTGAACATTGTATAAACAAATTCCCGTTCAATGTGTTTTGCAATGTCGCTGATATCATTGAAGATAATGGAGCATCATATTTCTGACAAATTCCCGAACAGCATGTTCCTACCTTGACCAATTCCCAGACAGCATGAAACAGTATGATTATTTTTTCTACTGTCTCGGGGCACGTCGAGACAGTGGTATTGATGACGAGGACTGACCACAGTTAAGTACATAAACGCAGTAAACAAGGGCTCGCTTGGAGGCTATCGTTAGAAGGTACGGTAGCTCCTGATCGGGCCTTCTTTTTATGCTTGAAAAGTGCCTTTGTGGGAACTGGTCGAGTGCGTAGGGTTGTGGCTACAGGATTGATATAGGGCAGGGAGGCTACGGGATTGTTATGGGGAAAGTGGTCCAATGCTGTGAAAATTGTTTACAAAGATTCAGAAAACAGTTAGACTATGAAACATAAAAGACATATTTTCTATTAAAGTAGTTGTTAATCACCTAAATGATGTTTGTAGATCAGAAGATGAATGTTCGCAAGATACCGGCAAAGAAAAGCAAAATCATACGCGCGGCAATTTATGCCCGTGTAAGTACCAGTGGCAGAATGCAGCTGAAGAGTCTGGCAGCCCAGGTTTCTGCTCTTACCAGAGTGGTATATAACATGGAAGGCTGGATTCTGAAGGATATATATATGGAAGTGGTCTCTGCAAAGGAAGGCTCAGAAAGGCCAGAGTTTTTCAGACTTCTCAGAGACTGCAGAAATCATGAAATTGACTATGTTCTTGTGAAGAGTATTGAGAGATTTGGAAGGGACACAACGGAGGTTCTTGATGCTGTGAGACAGATCCGTGGTGCCGGCGCAAATGTATATTTTATGCGGGAAAATGTTGATACGGCAAAGACCGATTCTGAATTTGAAGTTTCACTGGCAGCAGCAGTTGCACAGGCCGATAATGAGAGCCGTAGTCTAAACATTCGTCAGGGGCTCATACACGGTGCGGCGGATGGCACTTCTGGATTGTATAAGAGAAAATGTTACGGTTACGATAAAGATGCCAGTGGAGATCTGATTATCAATAAGCAGCAAGCAGAGACTGTCCGATATATCTTTCGTCTGTGTCTTGAGGGGAAAAGCGTTGAGAGGATCAGAAGTGCTCTTTTTGAAGCAAAGATTCCCACACCGCGTGGGGAGATGAAAATGTGGAGCAAGAAAAGCGTTACTAATATTCTCAATAATGCAAAATATTGTGGAGATATTGTCATTAAACCTTGCGCAGTTCCGGGACACTACAGTTGTCTGAATGATGGATGCCCGGCAATTATTAGCAGAGAAGATTACGGAAGAGCGCAGGAAGCACTCAGCAGCAGATCTAAGCATTCGCGTGAAGGCGAATAAAATGAATGCAGAATGGAGTCTGTTAATGGAAAATAATATGGTCACGACAGATGAAAATTACAGAAAATGGATAAGAGACATCAGTAGCCGATTCCGTCAGAGTCAGCTGAAAGCAGCAGTCAAGGTGAATGATGAGATGCTGCGGTTTTACTGGTTGCTTGGCAGGGATATGGAGGAGAAGAAACAGCAATATGCATGGGGAAGTGATTTTTATTTTCAGGTGAGTCAAGATTTGAGAAAGGCTCTGCCAGATGTGAAATCTTTTTCTAAAAGAAATTTGCAGTACATGAACCAGTTTTATCGTACCTTTCCTGATGCCGTAATTATGCCCCAGGCTGATGCACAAAATACTACTGTGGAAATTGCGCCCCAGGCTGGTGCGCAAATTAAGGAAGGAAATGTTTTTCTGATTCCCTGGGGACATATTAAAGTGATACTGGATAAATGCAGCGATAATAAAGAAAAAGCTCTATACTTTGTTTGGAAAACGCTGGAAAATCACTGGTCCAGAGCAGTGCTTCTTAATTTTCTGGATACAAATTTATATGAACGTCAGGGAAAAGCTGCTACAAACTTCACCTCAACTCTACCGTCTCCCCAAAGTGATCTGGCACAAGCCATCACCAAGGATCCTTATAACTTCGATTTTCTCACGATGACAGAAAGGTATAACGAGAAGGAGCTGAAGGATGCCCTTATGGATAATATCCAGAGTTTTCTTCTTGAACTGGGAAATGGATTCTCTTTTGTTGGACGTGAGGTCGCGTTGGATGTTGGTCAGACTGAGAAATTTCTTGATATGCTGTTCTTCAACATAAATTTGAAGTGTTATGTAGTGCTTGAAGTCAAAGTGACAGAATTTGATTCCTCCTTTGCCGGGCAGCTTGGAACCTATGTGGTTGCCGTGAATCATCAGCTTAAGCAGCCCTGGATGAATCCGACGATCGGCCTTTTGGTCTGCAAATCTATGGATAAGGTAGAGGCACAGTATGCATTGGAATCCACCAGTCAGCCAATAGGTGTCTCTGGTTATGAGCTTTCCAAGTTGATTCCAGAAGAGTTCAAAGGGAGCCTGCCTTCCATCGATGAAATTGAATCAGAACTGAATGATGACAGCTCATTCAATTCAATGAAAGAGAACAGATCATGATAAAGAGGTTAATAAAAGAACATCCTCTGATCTCAAGTGTAATTTGTACATTAGTGGTCGGAACGTTAGGCTTTCTAATCTATGCGGTCATTTATAATACGAGTGTAGGAGTGCCCATTAGCAAAGATGATGTGGCACCGACAATCCTGATGGCAACTGCTTTCAGTGCCTGTATTTTTTATCCCTTTGTACTTCTGGGTTTGGAGTTGGTCTTCTTAATACTTGCAGTGGCAAATAAGGAGTATTCCTCTGCCTGGCAATTTGACCAGGCAGCGCTTTGGTATGGAGCATTTCTGGAAACAGTATATCTGGGCATGATTGGCGTGACCGGGTCAGATTGGATGGTACAGCTTGAAAATGAGGAGACTCATACACCGATCTACAGCGGATCATGGCTGACGATCATCGTGATTGCCCTGTTGGCAATAGCCGGATACTATTATCTGACATTCAGCCCTATGTCAAAAATGCCTCCCTTGATGGCAGTATTATCAATATCCGCTATGTATTTAGGAATTGCGGAACTGGTTCTGCTAACGGTTCAGGTATTCTTTGTTGCGGAACATTCTGCAGAATATATGCTGCTCTTGTGGCCAGTCTGTATTGTGCTGATGTCTGCAAGAACAGTTCTTGTCAAGGTACAGGAGTGGAAAGTTCTTCCGATGGAAAAGAGGAAGATCCATCAGAATAAGTATCTGAATACTATGGATCATATTCTATCAAAAGCATCATTGTGGCCGGTATGGGGATTAGTTCTGGCAATTCCACTTCTTGGTATTCTGATTGCCATTCTTATGCTGTTTGGGCAGGCACCTGATTCGGTAATAAAGGCCTGGACGGAGACAGCGGATTGGAGATTGTCAACAAAAGAAGCACCACAGAATATTTACTATGATGAACATTATCTCT
>JBJEMO010000275.1:0-24984 GCA_051879715.1 Bilifractor sp. | reverse complement strand
CGGCCTGTTTAAGCTGTTGAGGAAAAATTCCACATAAGCTCGTTCAGGTTAATCAAAGATAATGCTATAATACAGGGAATAACGTAAGAGAGGGGGAGCGTATGATGGCGAATCAAAAAATCCAGGACCTGATCAATAAATACAGACAGCGCAGCAACTACGATGCCTTTGCGGAGGATGGCCGCAGGCTTTTTCTGCAATATGATCAGGAAAAGATCATCCGGCGTTTTCACCTGAAGGCAGATAACGACAGCATTTACTTCAGTTATCTTTCATTTCCCGCCAGGATTGTGCGGAACACAGGAGAGGTGCAGATCATGACCGGCTTTCCGGGACTGCTGGCAGATACCCGGGAGGTGGCAGAAACGCCTGCACCGGCGGATGCACCGGATCCGGCAGAGCCTCTGTTCTCTTCCTATCGGAAGGCCTCCGTTGATGTCGCCATGACGGTCTATGAGATGTTCACCTATTCCCTGCATAAACAGCCGCCGGTTCTGTCAGGGCAGTGGGCATCCGTATCTGTACTGGGCGGTATCATAGGCGCTTATCACTCGAAATCTCTCGGTCCTGGCGATCCGATCAGACAGCTCGCCGGAAAATCCAAGACTCTGAAAAAAGCCTGTGCTGCAATCCATGGAATCCCGGTCAGCGGTGCGGAGGATGTCAGCTATCAGATCCCGGTCTTTGAAGATTTTCCAGTGTGGTTTCAGTTCTGGGATGGTGATGAAGAATTTCCGCCCAGCAGCCAGTTTCTTCTGGATCAGAACGCGCTGCAGTTTATCCGCTATGAGACTGTCTGGTATATGACTGCAAGTCTGCGGGCATATCTGCTCGATTATGTACATACCGCCAGATCTTCTGTATAACTTCCATAATACATCAGCCATTATACAACGTCTGGAAAACAGCTTCTGTTAAACAACAGCCATTAAGCGGCGTCTGGTAACCAGCTTCTGTAAAACAGCAGCCATTAAGCGGCGTCTGGAAGCCAGCTTCTGTAAAACAGCGTCTGGAATGAAACATACAGTATAAAAGCCCCCTGCCTTATGCAGCCAGGATCAGGGAAAAACCTGTCCTTCGCATAAAGCAGGGGGCTTCTGTTCGTATTTAGTGTATGCACATGCCTGGCACGAGCCTGTTTTTCAGCCATGCCGGAAGTAACTGGTGATGAGATCCTGCATTGTTCAGAAAAATACAACAATCTTTATGCAGTCTTATGCTGCCGGCTGCGCCGCAGCGTCACCGCCGCCGGTCTCTGCAGCCCCATTGCCTGCTCCACCGTCTGTGGTGCCACCTCCATTGCCTGCACCGCTGTTATCTGTCGTACCGGAATCCGTCGTTCCGCCGCCATTTCCCGGATCTGTCGTCCCGCCATCCGTTGTTCCGGAATTGTCTGTATTCTGGCCGCTGTTCTGAGACGGGTCAACCGTTGTACCGGAACCCGGATTTACGGTTGTCCCGGAATTGCCCGAGGTATTCCCGTTGTAAGAATATCCGGAATTGTCTGTTCCGTTTCCGGAATTATAGCTTTCATTCGAATATCCACTGCCGGCATCGCTGTAGCCGCCGGAATATCCGTTATCCGCCGAATTGTAAGTACTGTTGTCATTATTGTAAGAATAACCGGATGATTCCCCGCTGGAAGAGGATGCGCTTCCGGTATCCGTATCGGTGGAGCTGGACGCCTGCACGGACGCATTCTTGATTGCTTCACTCAGCTCTGTACCATACAGGTAGTGCTGCAGATATGCGCTGTTGACTGTAAGGTCCGGAACCAGAACAGACATCCCGTTGATTGTCTCTGAAGTATATGCGCCGTCCACCGGTATACGATAGCTCTTTGCATTCAGGGAAACATCTCCACTGAACACGGTTTTGGCATACTTCAGGATCTCCTTATTGCTCAGATCCGTCTCGAAATAAGGTATCAGATCGCTGACCATACCAAGTATCTTTGTGATGCTGGATTTCTTGACCTTGTTGAATACAGCAGTCAGCAGCTTTCTCTGTCGTTCCGTTCTCTCCCAGTCAGAATTGCCGACGTACCGCATACGGCTGTATGCAAGCGCCTGTTCCGGCGTCAGCGTGTTCTTACCCTCTTTCAGGCCCCAGGCTTCTGAGACGGATGCATTATCACTTGCCGAGCCAAGGCCCTCATTTGCGTTCATGTAGTTGGCCTCATCAGCCGTCAGCGTGATTTCCAGATCACCAATCTGTGTCATCGTCTCCAGGAAACTGTCAAAGTCCACGACCACATTTCCATCGATGGTTATACCGAAATCTTCCTGAATCACCTTATCCAGAAGGCTCATACCGCCCAGCACATAGGCGGCATTGATACGGTTTGCCGAGTATCCCGGGATCGGCACATACATATCCCGCATCAGTGAGACCATGGTGATCTTGTTTGTCTTTGTATTGATGGACGCGATAATCATCGTATCGGAACGGGTACGATTGGTATCATCCGCGCGCTTGTCCTGTCCGATCAGAAGAATGTTCTTCACATCGTCACTGCTCATGACATCTATACTGTCAGCGTTAAAATCGACATCGCTGGCACTCATCGTGTCACTGCTTGCACTGGCGTCTACATCAAAAGTCTCATCGCTTCTGGCCACATAAGCTTCGTTGGCCTTGTCAACTCTCTTGATACTGTTCAGCGTTCCTTCCAGAAAAAGGAAAAAAATAATCGCAAGTGCTGCCAGAATAATGATGATCAATGCGACCAGCCTGGCTGCCATCCTCCTCTTGTACCGCCTGGAATGTCTCCGTCCATTATTATGGGAATGTCTGTGTTCCTGCTCCGGATCTTTCTGTGGTTTCGAACTCATACGCTCTTCTTTCCAAGTTCTTCTGAACTTACCCGCCATACCCTCATGACAAACGCGCAGCATCATCCTGTCCACCCTCACAGCGGGATGATACGCGACCCTGGTTCAAAACGGTTACATTCTCCTCCAGAAGGCGGTATGGAAGCAGATATACAACATGAATAAAAAACAAATTCATCCTGAGCGCCCGCCTGCTGAAAAAGCTTACACATGCGATACAATAGCAGATATTAATTTTGCCGTCAAGAAAAAAAGCGGTGAGGATTCTGCCGCGATCGCTTGTGTGAAAAAGGCAGGGGATTCATAGCCCGCCGTCGCCCGCAAACCGGCTGTAACAGCCGGTAATGCTCTTTCAGAACGTCTATGAACCCCCTGCCTTATTTATCTGCCTTATTTATCTGTCTTTTTTATGAATATCCATCAGGAAAGAACGTACCAGATCAGTTCAGGTGCCAGATATCCTCATTGTACTGTGCAATCGTACGGTCTGAGGAGAAGAATCCGGCCTTTGCAATGTTGACCAGCTCCTTCTTGTACCAGCTCTCCCGATCGTTGAAGTCATCGAACATTCTTTCCTTTGTCGCGATGTAATCCTTCAGATCAAGAAGTGTCATGAACCAGTCCTTGGAAATCAGCTCATGGTGCAGTCTCTCCAGGCTCACCGGATCTCCGACCGATTCCACTTCCTTACCGACGATGAAGTCTACCAGCTTGTGAATCAGCGGGTCATTGTCGTAGTAATCCTTTGCCACATATCCGTTTGTCTCATAGAGCTTTACAACCTCCTCGGATTTCTTTCCGAAGATGTAGATGTTGTCATCGCCTACCAGCTCATGAATCTCTACATTTGCACCATCCTCTGTTCCGAGGGTGATGGCGCCGTTCAGCATGAACTTCATGTTGCCGGTGCCGGATGCCTCCTTGGAGGCAAGAGAAATCTGCTCAGAGATATCAGCCGCCGGAATGATTTTCTCTGCCTTGGTGATATTGTAATTCTCGATCATAACGACCTTCAGGTAAGGACTTACCTCAGGATCCTTCGTGGTAAGTTCCTGCAGGCAGAGGATCAGGTGGATGATGTCCTTGGCAATCGTATAGGCCGGTGCTGCCTTCGCGCCGAAGATCATCGTGATCGGACGCTTCGGAAGATTGCCCTTCTTGATCTCCAGATATTTATAGATGGCGTAGAGTGCATTCATCTGCTGACGCTTGTACTCATGCAGACGCTTTACCTGTACATCAAAGATGGAGTCCACATCCAGCACGAGATTCTGGGTCTCATAGAGATACTCGGCAGCTTTTCTCTTGTTGTGATGACGGATAGCACCGATCTTGTGAAGCACCTCCTCATCATCATAGTACTTCATCAGTTTCTGCAGCTCCATGGCGTCCTTGCGGAAGCCCGGTCCGATCAGAGACTCAATATAGGAGGTCATCTCCGGATTGGAGGCGATGAACCAGCGGCGGAAGGTGATGCCGTTTGTCTTGTTGTTGAACTTATCCGGATAGAGCTTATAGAAATTCTTCAGCTCAGACTCCTCCAGAATCTTCGTGTGCAGGGATGCAACGCCATTTACGGAATGACCATAATGGATATCCATAGAAGCCATGTGCACCAGATTATCCTTGTCAATAATATAGGTGCTCTCATCCTTCACTGTGTCCTTGATCCGTCGGTCAAGCTCACGGATGATCGGCAGCAGATGGGGAACTGCTTCCTCCAGATAATCGATGGGCCATTTCTCCAGTGCCTCTGCAAGGATGGTATGGTTTGTGTATGCACAGGTCTTTGTAACCACAGAGATTGCTTCATCCATGGAAAGGCCGCGCTTTGTCAGCAGACGGATCAGCTCCGGGATCACCATGGACGGATGGGTATCGTTGATCTGAACAGCCACATATTCATCCAGCCTGCGCAGATCCACTCCGCGCTCGTCAGCTTCCTTCAGAATCAGCTGTGCAGCGTTGCTGACCATGAAATACTGCTGGTATACACGAAGAATTCTGCCGTCCCGGTCACTGTCATCCGGATACAGGAACAGCGTCAGGTTTCTCTGAATATCTCTCTTATCAAAGTTGATGCTGTCGTTCTGCACCATTCCGTCATCAACTGAATCCAGATCAAAGAGGTGCAGCCGGTTGCATTTTCCGGTCTCATAGCCCGGAATGTCAATGTCATACATGGTAGATTTCAGTGTGAATCTGCCGAATGGAACCTCGAAGGATTCCGGACGGCGCTCCAGCCAGCTGTCCTTCCGGATCCACGGATTGATTACCTCGTGCTGCTTATTGTTCAGGAATTCCTGACGGAACAGACCGTAATGGTAATTCAGCCCCACTCCGTCTCCACAGAGATTCAGCGTCGCGATGGAATCCAGGAAGCAGGCTGCCAGACGGCCAAGTCCTCCATTTCCAAGAGACGGCTCATTTTCAAGTCCCTCGATATCTGCTACGCAGAGCTTGTATTTTTTCAGAATGGCATTGATCTTGTCATAGAGTCCCAGATTGATCAGATTGTTGGACAATAATTTTCCGATCAGGAACTCAGCAGAAATGTAGTAGAGCTTCTTCTTGCCGGTGACTCTTGGGCGGCCCTCCATCTCCTCCTTTGTGATCTGCATCAGCGCTTCCAGAATTTCTTCCTTCGTGCAGTCCTTCAGTCCTCTTCCGAACCTCGTCATCAGAATGTTGTTGATTCTCTCTTCCATGACAGCATCTACCGTAGTTTCCTTCGTTGCTTCGATTGTTCCCATGTTCTGATTCTCCTTAAATGTATAGGTTTTTAGGCTGTGCGTGGTCTGTATTCCTATCTGAACTTATTTCCTCTTCAGGTCTGCAGTGTTTTTTGCAGAAGCCTTTTTCCTTTTCCTGTCGTCTGATGTGCGTGAGCTTTTATCCGGCAGTCTGCTGTAAAGCTCTGTCAGCTCACGTATCTTCTCGACCGTATGTGCATCAAGCTGTCCCGGCAGCATTCTCCACTTCCAGTTGTCACCCACCGTAGACGGAAAATTGATACGTGCCTCATTTCCCAGCCCAAGATAGTCCTGCAGCGGAATCACCGCAAGATCTGCAACACTGGACATTGCCAGCCGCACAAAATCCTCCTGCGGGTCTATACGATGTCCGAGATATTTCTTTGCAAAGGCTTTTCCCTTACGGCCAAGTCTGTGGTACCATCCGACAACCGTTTCGTTGTCGTGGGTGCCTGTATAAACGACACAATTGTGATCGTAGTGATGGGGAAGGAATACATTGTCAGGATCGCCATCGAAGGCGAACTCAAGCACCTTCATGCCGGGATAACCGGACTGGCGCACCATCTCGATAACATCATCTGTCAGAAAGCCCAGGTCCTCTGCGATGTAATTCTGCTCACCCAGCGCGTTCCTGACCGCACGGAAAAGGTCCATACCCGGTCCCTTCTCCCAGTGGCCGTTCCGCGCGTTTTCCGCTCCATAGGGAATCGAATAATAACCGGCAAAGCCGCGGAAATGATCAATACGCACCATATCATAGAGCTCCGCGCATTTCCTGAGCCTGCGGATCCACCAGCTGTAACCAGTCCTCTTATGGTAATCCCAGTCATATAGCGGATTGCCCCAGAGCTGACCATCAGCGGAAAAAGCATCCGGAGGACACCCTGCCACGCCAGATGGCCTGCCATCTGCATCGAACTGGAACAGCTCCCTGCCTGCCCAGCAGTCTGCGCTGTCCATGGCGACATAGATCGGTATATCACCGATAATACCGATACCCTTCTGGTTTGCATAGGAACGGAGCGCATTCCACTGCTTCGCAAAGATAAATTGCAGGAAGCGATAAAAATCCACCTCATCCTCCAGCTCTCCGGCGGCCTTCTTCAATGCATCCGGATCACGGTCGCGCAGCCCTTCCGGCCATAAGCTCCATGCTTTCCCGTCCTGACTGTTCTTGATTGCCATATAAAGGGCATAGTCATCAAGCCAGTCCTGACTGGCTTCGCAGAACTGTTCGAACTCCGTTCTCTGGTCGTTTGCGACAGAAAAACGCTGGTATGCCTTCTTCAGCACCAGGAACCGGCTGAAATAAATTTTTTCGTAGTCCACATATTCCGGATTCTGCCCGCAGTCAGCTTCTTCACACTCTTCACTTGTGAGAAGTCCTTCCTCCCTCAGCTTGTCCAGGGAAATATAATAGGGATTCCCGGCAAAGGTGGAAAACGACTGATAAGGGGAGTCCCCATATCCTGTCGGCCCCAGGGGCAGGACCTGCCACCAGCTCTGGCCCGCTTTTTCCAGCTGGTCCACAAAGGCAAATGCCTCATCCGAAAATCCGCCGATTCCATACCTTGTGGGCAGCGAAGAAACCGGAAGTAAGATTCCACTTGTTCTCATGATTCTCCTCTTCATATACTGTATAAATCTTTATGCATTTCTGACCATCCTGCCACACACGGCAGCTGAACGATCCTGAATTTATACATAGTATTCTGGAACTTATGAATGCTGTATGAATATTCCTATACTGTATGAACATTCCAGAAAGCATTCCAGTATACGCCGCCGGATGTGCGGCGTATCACATACTCAGCGCCTGCAAGGAGCCCTGATGCACCTCTCCGGATGATTTCTGCAGATCCCGTACAGAATCCGCCTCCAGCAGCCTTGCATCATAGATCAGGTGCTGCTTTGTCTCATCCCCCATGATCTGCGCACGCAGCAGCTTTACACTGGATTTCACCATCCGCTCTATGGGCTGAACCATAGTCGTCAGCGAAGGATACAGATACCGGCAGAGCTCTATACCATCAAATCCAACCACTGAGATATCTTCCGGAATTTTTCTTCCGGAATCATAAATTGCCTTGTATGCACCAATAGCCATTCTGTCCGCGATGACGAATACAGCAGTGCACTTTCTTCCGGATTCCAGCAGCCGCTTCATTGTGACATAGCCATTTGCCTCTGTATATTCCGGAATGCTGTCATCCTGATAGCATACCAGATCCGGATCCAGTCCGTTTTCCTGCATAGCTCTGCGGTAACCGGCAACACGCAGATAAGCGACCGCATGGTCATGCTTTTTCCCTGCGATCATTGCGATATGACGATGTCCCTTTGAGATCAGATACTGCACGACCTTATAGGCTTCTTTTTCATCGTCAATGGATACGGAGGAAACATTCATGTTATGCATGTTCGCGCTGACAGCGCTTGCAACAGAGCACAGCACAAAGGGGACCTGAATATTACCCAGCACAGCTTCCGGATAATCCAGACGTCCGCCAAGAAAGATAATACCCTTCAGTCTTTTCTCCTTTGCGATTTCCTCCGCTTCATACCCCTCGTCCACATCCTCGGAAACGGAATGAAGCAGGAATTCATAATTGTATTTTTCCAGCTCCTGCTGAAAATAAGGGAACATTTCCTGGAAAAAGGGGTTGTTCAGTCCCTTGATCATCAATGCAATCGTATTTGATTCCGCCATCTTAAGATTCCGGGCGCTGTTGTTTGGCACATAACCGAACTGCTTTACGACCTGAAGCACACGCTCCCGTGTCTGCGGATTGATCCCATGATCATTGTTGATTGCTCTGGATACCGTACTGATGCTTACATTACATATTTTTGCAATGTCCTTGATTGTCAAACCAGCCAATTTCTCACCTCTGTTCCATCCGGGCTGAAACAGAAAACTTATTAACCATACAGATGATAGAAAACGTTTCCATTTCCAATTCTGAAAAAACCCGCATCGCTCTCAATGACGACGCGGGTCGATCCACCGTCAATAATGGCTTATTTCGTCTCTGATGTCAAGTATTCTGTCAGATCCGGCCGTATGTCCGGCTGATTCTGCACATTCTGTCTGCAAGCTGATCATCAATCTGACCATCACGCAGTCTCCATACCCAGTTTGCACCGGTCGTACTCGGGTGATTGATGCGTGCCTCATTGCCCAGTCCAAGCCAGTCCTGAACAGGAACAACGCAGAGATCCGCAACACTGCTCTCCAGCAGCCGGATCGTCTTCGCTACCAGCTCCTGATCATCCTTTGTATCGGTTCCCAGATACTCCATGAGTTCCTTCTTCTCCTCCGGCCGGATATCGCCGAGCCATCCCAAAAGCGTCTCATTGTCATGGGTGCCGGTATAAGCAACACAGTTTCTGTAATAGTTGTATGGGAAATACGCCGTACGGTCACTGGAGTCTCTGGAATCAAAGGCAAATTCAATAACCTTCATATTCGGATATCCGGTGTCCCTGACCATCTTCCGGACGGTATCGGTTATATAACCCAGATCTTCTGCAATGATCTGAATGTCCCCGACATTCTTGCGGATGGCATCGAACAGATCCGTATTCGGGCCCTTGCACCAGTGCCCGTGGATCGCAGTCGTACTTCCTGCAGGAATCGAGTAGTACTCGTCAAAGCCGCGGAAATGGTCGATCCGGATCACATCGTAGAGCTGTGCGCACTTCCGGATCCGACGCATCCACCAGCTGTATCCGGTCTTTCTGTGGTATTCCCAGTCATACAGGGGATTCCCCCAGAGCTGGCCATCTGCAGAAAAGCCATCCGGCGGGCATCCGGCGACACTGGACGGGCGGTTCTGCGCATCCGTCTGGAAAAGCTCCGGATGGGCCCAGAAATCCGCACTGTCCGGTGACACGTAAATCGGGATATCTCCGATAATCTGAATGCCATTATCGTTTACGTATTTTTTCAGTCTGCTCCATTCCCTGTCAAACTCATACTGTACGAATTCGTAGTACAGGATCTGGTCCGACAGACTCCCTCTGGCGGTCTCTATCGCCTCCGGTTTCCGGAAACGGATGTCATCATCCCACTCGGAAAAGCTCTTCCCGCCATGATAATCCTTTTCCGCCATGAATAGTGCATAGTCATCGATCCAGTAGCTGTTCTGATCCAGAAATGTATCAAAATCCGGATGCTTCTGTTCTCTCCAGGTCTGGAATGCCTTGTAAAGTATTTTATGTCGTGTGTTATACAGCCACCCGTAATCAATCCGGTCTTCCCTTGCGCCCTCCGGCAGCTCCGGGAGGTCATCTTTCTTTATCAGTCCCTGTCTGCACAGTTCATCCAGGCTGATAAAGTAGGGATTGCCAGCAAAGGTTGAGAAAGACTGGTAGGGTGAATCGCCGTATCCTGTTGGTCCAAGCGGCAGTATCTGCCAGTACTTCTGACCGGCCTTCTTCAGAAAGTCTGCAAACCGGTATGCCTCCTCCGAGAAGCATCCGATCCCATATCTGCCGGGAAGACTGAAAACAGGCATCAGTATTCCACTTGCCCTCATCTGAATTCTTCCTTTCAATATGTCAATATCTCATAAGACAGCACCGAAACTGTGGTCACGGTCCCGGTCTGCCATACTGCCGTAATCAGCCCTTGACGGCTCCGGCAACAACACCTTCAATGATATACTTCTGCACTGCCATGTAGAAAATAACGATCGGGACAATTGCGAGTACAAGTACTGCCATCATTGCGCCCCAGTCTACCTGGCCGTGTGACTGCTTCAGATACTGAACTGCGATCTGGATGGTCTTGTATTTGTTTACATTCAGAACCAGAGAAGGCAGAAGGTAGTCGTTCCAGATCCACATTGCATCCAGAATGGAAACCGTGATCAGTGTTGGCTTCATTACAGGAAGGATAACCTGGAAATAACACTGAACCGGAGTAGCTCCGTCGATCATTGCCGCCTCTTCAAGCTCGATCGGAATCTGTTTGACAAAGCCCGTGAACATGAAAATTGCCAGACCTGCGCCGAATCCCAGGTACACTATGCAGATGCCCAGCGGATTGGACAGATGCAGGATATTTGCGAACTTGGACAGAGTAAACATGACCATCTGGAAGGGTACGATCATGGAGAACATGCACAGAAGATAGATCGTCTTCGTCCCTGCATTCTTCACGCGGATGATATACCATGCAGTCATGGAGCAGAACATCACGATCAGCGCAACGGAAACTACAGTGATGAATACAGAATATCCGAAGCAGCGGAAGAAGTCCGTCTTCTTGATGGCTGTCGCATAGTTGGTCAGGCCTACAAACGTCTTGCGGATGCCGGCGCTCCAGCGGTCAAATCCCTGTGAAAGTGTGACATTACTGATTCCAAACGGATTTTTAAAGATATATGCTTTTCTCTTAAAGGAGTTTAATACGACAATCAGGATCGGCAGAATCCACAGGAAGGAGAGAATCGCAAAGAACACAGTCAGGGCTGTGCCATGCTTTGATTTTCTGGCTGCAGATACTTCGTTATCGCTGCGCTTTTTTACTTTCATTGTCTTAGCCTGTGCCATTATGCCTCAACCTCCTTGCTTGTGGTCAGCTTATGCTGAATCAGTGCAATCACTGCTACCAGTATGAAGAAGATGACAGCCTTTGCCTGTCCTACACCCTGCCAGCCGGTTGTGCCGTACATGGTATCGTAGATATTCAATGCAAGCAGCTCTGACATCTTGCCGGGATTACCACCGGTAAGTGCAAGGTTCTGATCGAAGAGCTTGAAGCCGTTTGTCAATGTAAGGAAGGTACAGGTTGCAATGGTCGGACGAAGCATCGGGATGATGACGCCCTTCATAAGCTGCCAGTTGTTGGCTCCATCGATCTTTGCCGCTTCCAGAAGATCAGCGGAGATATTCTGCAGACCGGCAACATAGATGATCATCATATATCCGATCTGCTGCCAGCATACGACGATGACCAGACCCCAGAATGCTGTCCACTGTGTGGATACAATGGTCTTGGAATACTTTGCGAGCACTGCGTTGAAGATCATCAACCAGATATAGGAAAGAATGATACCTCCGATCAGGTTCGGCAGGAAGAAGGAGGTACGGAAAAGGTTGGTACCCTTGATTCCCTTTGTGAGTGCAAGCGCAATAAAAAATGCAGCTACATTGATAATCAGAACGGTTACAAGCGTGAACAGGCTGGTATACCAGAGTGAATGGATAAACGTGGTGTCCAGCTTTCCGTCCACGAAGAAAATCCTTGTATAGTTACGAAGTCCGACAATCTTCCAGTCTGTTACAGTTGTGAATTTGCAGAATGAAAGAAATACACCATATACAAATGGTACGATAAATCCGATTACAAATGCCGCCATGGTCGGAAGCACAAAGAGCGGCCAATATTTCTTTAAAGGTTTTGACATATGAATTTCCTCTTTATTGATTGCGATCTGACAGAAAACCTTTCAGACGCTCTGTGGTATTTCATGCCTGGTCAGAATAGGGGCTGCCGCAATCCCCACAATCTGTGTTTTTTTGCGGCAGCCCCCATCTTTCTGGGTGTAAACCCATCATGATATCCAATTCTAACAGATCCGCCGTCCGGATCCTTCCGGTTCATTTCTCTTTTGTGATCCGAACCGATTATTCAGAAGCGGAGCTTTCCTGCATCTTCCACTGCTTAGCCCATCCGTCAACGAATGCGCTCTTTACAGCATCCCAGTCGCCTGTGCCATCTGTGTAAGCAGTCAGTGCAGCTACAAAATCTGCTCTCCAGTCATCTACATTCGGTGTAGCGTTGAATGCCCATGCAATGGATGTCTTGCCTTCCTTGTTCAGTTCAGCTGCTGTCGCACCAAACTCATTGGTCGGAGCATAGTCGCCGGTGAATGTATCAAACGGGCAGGAAAGACCCATGGTGTTGGTCATTGCGTCACGTCCCTCATCAGAGGTAATTACCCAGTTCAGGAAATCAAGAGAAGCCTTGATATCTGCATCAGAAGCCTTGCTGTTGATAGCCCAGTGGTTCTCAGTACCAACGCAGAGACCCTCGTCCTTATCATCAACACCGAAGTAAATCGGGATCATAGCGAGATCATCATCTGCAGTAAGGTATCCGTTTGTTCCGTCAGCATCCTTCAGGGCACTGTACTCCCAGTCACCATTCTGATAGAAGACTGCCTCTTCCATGCCGAACTCCTGCTCAGCATTGTATGTGCCGCCTGCAAGGGTCTTCGGATCAGCACCGGAATCAGATACATACATATCCCATACTGCCTTGTAGTTGTCCAGGTAAGTTCCCTTGATGGTAGCCTCACCGGCTGTCGGATCCTCAAGGCCGTCATCCTTGAACTCATAGTACAGAGGCATATTTGCCAGATGTCCGGAGAATCTCCAGGAAGAACCGTCATCCAGACCTGCAGATGTGAACGCACCTGTCAGGGAATATCCGCCGGCCTTATTGATCTCGTCGATACGGCTCTGGATGTCATCAGCAACCTTCTTCAGTGTATCGAAGCTGTCAATGTCATCGATGGACTTGATTACTGCATTGTCCAGTCCGCAATAGGTATCAAGAATGGTCTTATTTACGATGATACCGTAAGCTTCGTAGCAGTTTGCGATACCTGCAACCTTGCCGTTGTAAACAACATCCAGGCTGTGATCACTGTCGTGGTTGTAAAGGTCAGAATCCTTCAGATCATATGTGTAATCATCCCAGGTCTGTGCATCTGTGGAAGATCCGATGTTGAAAATGGTCGGCGCCTCGGATTTAGCCATCTCAGACTGAAGTGTGGTTGCATACTGTCCGTCAGCGGCTGTCAGTACGTTAACCTTTACACCGGTCTCATCTGTGTACTTCTTTGCAAGGTCCTGCCAGGCATCATCTGTCTCCGGCTTGAAGTTCAGCATGTAGACGCTGCCGTCTCCGGATGCTGTGCTTGCAGTTGCGCTGCTGGAATCAACGTTCTCTGTGGTTCCTGTGGAAGCGGTGTTTACGCTGTCCGTTGCAGCTGCACTGCTGGACGTGGCAGCTGCTGAGCTGCTGCTTGCGCTGGTGCTTGTGCTGCTTGAAGAGCCGCATCCGGCGAAGATTGAAGCAACCATTGTTGTTCCAAGTACAAGGCTAAGAACTTTCTTCTTCATGTGTTTATCCTCCTTTAGACTACACATCTGCTCTGGGGAATTCCTCATTTCCCGCATTTTTAGATAACGTTTTCATCCATCTCCTGATAAATCGGGGATCTGTGAAAAAGCCTTTATTTTATTGGATTTTTCCGTGTTCCCGATTTGTATTGGAAACGTTTTCTATGGTTAGAGAATAGCACCGATTGGAAACGTTTTCAACAGGGAATTAACTTTTCGTTAATACTGGCAAATCCAGGGTCGGTTTTTTGTGGTATTTTACCAAAACAAGGGGGATAGGGATGAGGAAGCAGGGCTTCCCATCTAAGTTTACCGCTCGGTATATTGCTAGGCGGGGCACTTCTCATTTGTCTGTTTCCGCTCGTAAACGGACAGTAAGCTGGTTTTTATGCTTAGAGATTGCAGCTGCGAAACTCGTCGGGCAAAAACCGCCCTCCTCAGACATTCTCGCAATCAACGTTATTGGCAGCTTCGCATAAAACCAGCTAACTGTCCGTAATACTCGCTCCAAAGGACTGCATGAGAAGCGCCTGCCTGGCAGACCTTTGAACAGTCTCCATTTTTCATAGCTGTTGTCCGATCTATGCTGTTATCCTGTATAATATGAAGGATTTGAATGTGTACATTGAATATTGTAAAATATTGCTCAAACAGGGGTTTACCTGACATATACATATTTCAGGAGGTGAGCAAATTGAATGATTCAGTGAGGGATTTTGGAAAGACAGGCAAGGGAGAGGCGGCAAAGCTGTATACGATCCGGGCGGGGCGGTATACGGCTTCTGTTTCGGATTACGGTGCCACGCTGGTGTCGTTTGTGATTACGGGCAGAACCGGTGAGGCGGTGGATGTTGTGCTGGGATATGATGATGTCTCCGGATATGAGAAGCATGACTATTGCTTCGGGGCTACCGTTGGCAGGAATGCAAACCGGATCGCTCATGCTGCGTTTACACTGGATGGCAAGACGTACCAGCTGGCGAAAAATGATGGTGAGAACAATCTCCACAGCGGTCCGGACACGTATTATTACCGCATGTGGAAGACGGATGGCGTTTCTCCGGACGGCACTTCCATTTCCCTGCGTCTGGACACGCCGGACGGGGACCAGGGTTTCCCAGGTGCATTTTCCGTAACGGTTACTTATGCACTGGACGATTCCGGACGTCTTTCCATTTCATATGATGCTTTATCAGATCAGGATACGATCTGCAATATGACCAATCATTCCTATTTCAATCTGAACGGGGATGGAAACGGAGATATTCTGGACCATAACCTGAAGATTTTCTCGAACCGCATCACAGAGATTGATGCCGGTACGATTCCCACAGGGAAATACCTTCCTGTGGAGGGCACGCCCTTTGATTTCCGGAACGGCAAGGCAATCGGCGCTGATATCAATGCCGATGACGGGCAACTTCGCTTTGGGAACGGATATGATCACAACTTTGTATTTTCCATGGACAAGGGCCCTGTGCGCAAGCTGGCGGAGGTCAGCTCCTCTGTGACCGGACTGCGGCTGGATGTCTTCTCGGATCTGCCGGGCATGCAGCTTTATACCGGGAATTATATACAGAAGCACACCGGAAAATCGGGCCATGTCTATGACAGACGGTACGGGTTTGCGCTTGAGACGCAATATTTCCCGAACAGCATCAATATCGCAGATTTTACCAGTCCGATTCTGCCGGCAAGAGAGAAGTTCCATTCCGTCACAGCTTACCAGCTCATCGATACCTGCGTCTAAAACAGGCTGCAATAGCAGATCGTCTCTGATTCACTGCTGCAGTTACCTCAAGCAGACTGCGAACAGCTTCTATTGTTCGATGCAGACATTTCATAAAAAAAGAGACGGCCAGGGTATCTGTGCTCTGGCCGTCTCTTTTTTCAGGACTGGGACGTTGCGGTCTCAGACTGAGACGAAGTGTCCGCGGTCTGCGGTTCCGGGTTTGTGACCGATACAGTATGATCGTACCATTTGCCCTTTGTTCCGATAAGTGCAACCTGGAAATCCTTGCCGATTGCCGGTACGGGAATGTCGAAGCCGTATACATCTTCTGTTGTGCCATCGCTGTAGGTAACGGTATCTACAGTCGGCTCAATGAGCTTTGCACCATCCTTCTGTGCGTCTTCCTTTGTTCCCTCGAACAGATTGACAATGTTCTCGGAAACAAGGCTTACATGAATGGTCATTTTGCCGTCTTTTACAGTGAGTGTTCCTTTTCCGTCCTTTGTCTCATTCACCTTGAACATGGAACTGTCTGTATTGAAATCTGCAGTGTAAGTTCCATCCGCCAGTGCAGTTCCCTGATCCGCTGAAGAGGAGGATCCGACGGATGCTGTGGAGACCGTATCCTGTGAGGATGCAGCAGAGGTCGTGTCCTCTTTAGAAGTATCCGTGACTGCTGATGTCCCGGCAGAAGATGAAGCAGATGTGGTGGAAGTGGAAGCACTGGTAGCTGTCTTTGCTGAGGTGCTTCCGCATCCGGCAAGCATGGAAGCTGTCAGGAGAAGTGTGCATAAAATCGCAGATGTTCTTTTTTTCATATAATCTTTCCTTTCTTTCCTGTAAATTTCCTGTGAATCAGATGTATTTATTTATATGTATGACAACATATATCATGATGTAAGGGGTGAAGTTTATGACCATGAAATTGTCTTGAAATTCTCATGTACTTGCCTTTTAGCCTGATATCATACTATATGCACAGCAGCATATATTTAAAGCAGTATTCTAAGGGCAAGTGTACGAGCACTTGCCACTGTCGTGTGCCGCCCGAATCAGTTCTTCCATTCTCCGGTTGCAGGGTCCTGTTTCCACACCGGCGTCGATGATCTGTGCACAGCTGCGCACCGCATCCAGTGCCTGCTGCATGGCGCCATCTGAGATTTCGTGAAAGGGCTTTTCCGAAATAACCCTGGATGCCAGAAGGCGGGCAACCCGGTAATCCACATCATTTGTATACAATATGCCTGCCACGAAGGGCCTTTTCTCTCTCTGCAGCTTCCGGTACACCGGTATGCCCGTCCCGCCGGTGGACAGAACCAGCACCTCCGGCTCTCCCTTAATACCAGGCAGCTCCACACTTCCGAACAGCGTATCGAAGGAGCCGTTGTCTATATCATAAAGCTCCCGTATGGTATCCCCTGTGAAAATTTCCTCAGGTGGTCCGCTCCTGAAGATTTTGTCTCCACGTATGCAGAGGATCCGGTCAGAAATCTTCATGGCCAGATCGATCTCATGCAGAGACATCACGACGGTGATATTTTTCTGTTTCGCCATTGTACGGAGGATGGACAGGAGCTTCAGCTTGTGCTTGATATCCAGAAAGCTTGTGGGCTCATCCAGGATGATGATATCCGGATCCTGACAGATGGCTCTGGCAAGCAGGACCCTCTGCTTCTGGCCGTCACTGATGGCGTTGAAGTCCCGGCCGCCGATTTCCTGTGCCTGCACAGCCCGCATGGCATCATCTACCTTCTGCTCATCCTCCTTTGTCAGCCGTCCAAGCCGCCCGGTATAAGGATATCTTCCTGTCGCGACCACATCGTGACAGGTCATCAGCTCGGGGTGGAACCGATCCGTCAATACAACGGCCATCCTGGAGGAAAGGTCCCGATAAGAATAGGAGGACAGGCTCTTCTGATCAAAGATGACCGTTCCGCTTATTAACGCCAGCTGTCTTGTAATGCTTTTCAGAATGGTAGATTTGCCCGCCCCATTCGGACCGATCAGCGTGACGATTTCACCTCTGTGAATCCCAAAATGGATATCACGGATCACCGGATGTCCATTATATCCGACTGAAAGCCCATCCAGATGAAGATGCCAGGTATTTTCATTCTGAACAGGATGCATGGTCTCTTTCCCTTCTGTCTTCAACGGTGCACTATGCATATTTTCCTTCTCTTCTGTATCCAACTGTGCTCCACCCATGCCCGCTTTCTCTTCTGTTCCCAACCGCGCTTCACTCATGCTCTCTTTCCCTTCTGTCTCCAGATCAGCATAAAGATTACTACCGGTGCACCGAAGATTGCAGTCACCGTACTGATCTCAAGCTCTGTCGGTGCAAATGCCACCCTTGCGATGAGGTCGCAGGCCATGCAGAACACAGCGCCACCGAGGAAGGCTGCAGGTATGACAACCACGGGCGATGCGGTATGCAATGCCCGCTTGATCAGGAAAGGCACCGCAATGCCCACAAAGGAGATCGGTCCGGCAAAGGCTGTTACGGTCGCAGAAAGAATACTGGACAGCAGTATCAGTGCGATACGGAATTGTTTTACGTTGACGCCCATGCTCTGCGCGTAGGCTTCACCCAGCTGAAACGCGCCGATCGGCTTTGCCATCAGAAAAACGAGCACCACGGCCACGGCAACAATGCCTCCGCCGATATATACATTGTCCCATGTCATACCGGAAAAGCTTCCCTGTGACCAGTTGTGCAGATTGGCAATATCAGAATCCGCAGCAAAGGTTACCAGCAGATTTGTCACCGCGGTGCAGATATACCCGATCATGATGCCTGCAACCAGAAGGGCAGACATATTCCTGACGGTCCGGGAGACCAGCAGGATAAAGCCTGTTGACAGCAGGGAGCCCGCGAAAGCTGCCAGAATCATCGCCCAGGAGGACACGGCTCCTACCCTGGCCACAACCAGAATCATGATAACCGCTACGATCATTTTGGCGCCGGAGGATATGCCGAGTACAAAGGGCCCCGCAATAGGATTTTCAAAAAAGGTCTGCAGCAGGAAGCCCGAGAGAGAAAGTGCACCTCCAAGAATCGCCGCCATCAGGATCCTGGGAAGCCGGATCTTCCAGATGATATTCATATCGTCCGTTGTCCCGCTTCTGAGAAAGACAGCCCGAAGGATTCTGCCGACTGAGATATCTACATTTCCGGTGTTGATATTGATAACGGTGACAAGCACGAACGCAAAAGCCAGCACAACAAACACCAGTGTATAACGCATTCTCCGTTTCAGAATCTCTGCATGATAGCTGCTTCCCGCATTTTTCTTATTCTGTTGTACGGCGTTGTTTTCTACTCTACCCTGTTCAGACATTTTTTCCTCTTTATGAAATGATATCGGAGTTAAATGATATGTGTCCGTGAGAATTGCAAGGCAATTTCATGAGCATACGCCTTTCGACCCCCAATATCAAGATATTGGGGTCAAAAGAAATATTTTTTGCCAAAAGCGTTCCCATCTGTATGACCGCATTTCCATCTGTCATGAAAGCTTTGCAAGGAAGGTCATCTGCTTCTCATCTCCACCGGTTACCATCAGGTTTACGTCCTTGATAAACTGGGCTACCTTGTCTGTGGACTGATACATCTTGCGGTCAACCTGGAAGACATTTCCGTTCTTTACAGCCTTGAAGTCTGAGAGCAGATCGTTTTTCTTCACCAGATCGCTGACACTCCCCAGAGACCCCTCGATCGTTGCATTGTAAATGAGATAATCCGCGTCAGATGCATCCTTATAGAATTCCTCCATCGACAGCTTGACTGTGGCGGAAGTGCCGGTACTTTTCAGATCATCAAAGATATATTTCGCACCGCCCTCTTCGATCATATTCGCAATGTAATCATCCCCGGTGCGCACAATGACAGATCCATTTGTATCTATGGAAAAGAACGCGACTGTCTTTCCGGTACTCTTCTCATCCTCCAGATCCTTCAGTACCTTTACCTGCTCGTCAAAATAAGCGAACGCCTGCTGCTCCCTGCCCATCAGAGCGCCATAAAGCTTGATCCATTCCGTTCTCCCCAGCGCCTCTGTCTCATAGCTGGAGCGGTCCGTCAGTACCGGTATGCCCAGGTCCTCAATCATTTCCTGAACCTCAGGGGACTGCAGAATCATCGTGGATTCTATGGCAAGATCACACTTTGCATCCACAAGTGCCTCATAATCCGGCTCATTGTACTTGCCCGCAAAGGTCATTGAGCCATCCTCCAAAGCCTTTTTCGGGGCATCGATGGTCCAGCCTGCAGTATCCGTTCCGGACAGCTTGATTGCATCCGTTGCCTGCAGTGCATCAAATAGCGCATAGGCGGAGGTTGCAGCCAGATAGATATTGGATGGCTTGTGAAGTACCGTATAATCATCCGAAAGGTCTGACGGAGCGTCCTTGCCATCCGGCACTACGAGGAAGGAACCGCTGTCCGGGATGGAAATCAGCTTATATCCATCCTGATAGTAGTAGACATTGAAGCATTTCGCATATTGCAGCTTCATGGTACCTTCATAGGTCAGACCATCTATTGTCGGCGCACCATCAGGCTCATTTGTCATGATCTCTGAAGCGGACACGCTATCCGACACGGATGTCACTGTATTTTCTGTACCTGTAATATTAGAGGAAGTTGTCACAGCCTGGTCAGAACTGCTCACCGCTGCAGCGCTGTCAGAGGAGGAATTCTCCCCGGACTGTGCAGTATTCACGCCGGAGGATACAGCCGATACCCCGGAATCACCAGCTGTACCCTGTACGGATCCATTACCAGAACTTCCACAGCCAGTCAGAAGAATGGATGCTGCCATGATAGCGGTCAACATTGTATATCGTTTGTTCTGCTTTGTGATCCTCATCGTCTATTGTCTCTCTTCCTTTTCAGTATTCTTTGTATTTATCAGGCGTAACAGCCTCATCCTGACAATCTTCCTTATTATGAAAGCCTTTTCCTGCTGTAATTCTTTGGACGACAGCTTTTCCATCCGGAGCTGCGGTTACCCTGACAGCCGAATAGCTCCTGCAGACTCCGAAAAAGGGCGGATACCGAAGTATCCGCCCTGAAATTTTCCACAAAGGTCCCTTCACGCAGGGATCATCCGCCTTGTGCACAAAATATCAGAAGTCTGCTTTCTCCGGAAGCAAAATTCTGCACCTCTTCAGCAGTTCTTCTGGCTGACGGCTCAGACACCAGTACAGGTCTTCTCCTGCCCCGTTGGAGAGAGCAGAATGACAATTCTGTATGATTTACCGTTCACAGCGACCGGATCGCTCAGGATTCGCACCTGATTCTCTATTCTCGCGCAAGACTTCTATCCAACAAAAGCAGGACCAGAACCACTCCTGCGCGCACTGAAAAGTCCGTCTGTTCAATTATATTGCATGGATTTATCCAATATGCCCTGACTGATTATAGGGCACCGGATTTGAGGTGTCAACGATCACAGTGCAGAAGAATCTTCAAAGTATCACCTTGCAAAAGAATCCTCGCAGCCATTCTTCTTTTTGGTAATTCTTCTTATTGGTAATTCTTGCGAATGGTCTCCACCTTAATCATATTGGTGCCACCCTTTACTCCGCCAATCGGCCCGCCGGTCAGAACTACATGATCACCCAGCTTAAGCTTAAGGATATGGACTGCCTGACGGATTGCATGATAGAACAGGACATCGATGGATTCAAACTCCTCGCAGAGAATCGGCTCTACACCCCAGCTAAGTGCCAGCTTGCGGTATACCTTTTCTGAGGTGGTCATGCCAATGATCTGTACCGGGCAGCGGAAGCGGCTGACCATTCTGGCTGTCACACCGGACTTGGAGCTGACCACAATGCACTTTGCATCCACATCAATGGCCATGGAGCAGGTGGAATGGGAAATTGCATCCAGGATGTTCTTCTGTACGAATTCCGTATTCTTGAAACGCTTCTTGTAATTGATGTGCTGCTCTGTGAATTCCGCAACCTGCGCCATGGTCTTCACGGCTTCCACCGGGTATTTGCCTGCCGCTGACTCGCCCGAAAGCATGATCGCAGAAGCACCATCATATACAGCGTTTGCCACATCAGAAATCTCCGCACGGGTCGGACGAATATTCGTAATCATGGACTCCAGCATCTCTGTCGCAATGATCACACGACGACCAAGCAGCCTGCACTCCTGTGCGATCTCCTTCTGCACGGCCGGAACCTCCATGTATGGGATCTCCACACCCAGGTCACCTCTTGCAACCATGATGCCGTCAACCACATCAGAGATCTCACGGATATTGTTCACACCTGCACGGTTCTCAATCTTCGCAATGATATCAATATCCTGTCCGCCGTTTGCATTCAGGAAATCCCGCATGGACTGCGCGTCCTCCTTGGTCGAGACAAAGGAAGCCGCGATATAATCCACATCATTCCGGATGCCAAACAGAAGGTCCTCCTTGTCCTGCTCACTGAGGAAGTCGTTCTTCATCAGCTTACCCGGGAAATTCATGCTCTTCCGGTCAGAGAGAACGCCGCCTGCCTCTACTGTCGTAAGAACCTTATTGCCATCTGTTTTGTCCACAACGCAGACGACCAGGCCGTTATTGACCAGAATCTTGTCTCCCGGCGCCAGCTCATTCGCAAATCCCTTGTAGCTTACAGAAACAATCGAATCATCTCCGACCAGGTCCTCTGTTGTAAAGGTAAACTTCTGCCCCTCTTTGAGAGTCACCTTGTGATCCTTGAATACGCCGATCCGGTATTCCGGTCCCTTTGTGTCCAGCATGATGGCGATCGGACGATGCAGCTTCTCACGCACCTTCTTGATCATCTTCATCTTCTCAAGATGCTCCGCATGGGTTCCATGGGAAAAATTCAGACGGGCCACGTTCATGCCGGCTTTTACCATTTCAGTCAGAACCTCTTCAGATGCACTTGCCGGTCCGATTGTACAGATAATTTTTGTTTTCCGCATATTGTCGTTGTCATCCTTTCCCGGCGCGGCCAGCCTGAAAATCTGGCGAAAAGCCCCTGCCGGAGTGTCTGTTCAATTTTCACGGTCTCATTCTAACACAGGATGTCAATCTCGACAATGTAAGCTATATAAGCTCTTCGAAAACCCAGGAAGGCTCGTCGCACGCGAAGCGCGCGTAAGAGACTGACTGGGATTTAGATGGAAACCGGCAGGGATTTTATAGACCATTTGTCAGAGCATTACCGGCTGTTCAAAGATTTATCCGGGAGCTGCCGATACAGCTGAAGGCGAGGACTGTTTGACGAAGGCGCCCTAAGCGCCTGAGGAGTTCCGCAGCTTCATTACCTAAGGGTAAATCTTTGTTACAGCCGGTTTGCGAATGACGACCGGGCTATAAAATCCCTGCCGGTTCCTTGCGCTGAATCGGGAGTCTACACCCTCCAGGAAACTGCGTATTTATTCTTGATTTTCCCGTCGGCATATTTTCCCCAGCCGAGCGGAAAGCGGTCTACGCAGATCAGATTCCATCCTTTGCTGACGTTTTCTGTAGATGGATCTGTCTCAATGGTTTCTCCATGAAGATAGCGCATGATTCTCTCATCTTCCGGCCGCATACGGAATACACGGCTGAATGTATCGGATGATTCCGCCATTGCCAGTGGCTGGGACGGTTCAAAGCGGTTTTTCTTCCATTCTCCCAGGTATAGCCCATTTCTGAGGAAGTTCAGTTTTCCGGCACCCTCCGGCAGCTCCCGGGTATAATAGCCTCTCTCTCCTCTCTTCTCAACGTGACTCATGTCCCTATCCGGAATGAATTCCATCAGAAGTCTCTGCTGCTCCGGATCCGGCCTGAAGGAAGTGGAGTTCTCTCCATATGACCTGCCACGGGAAGCCCTGCCGGACCTCCGCTGACCCGGGCGGCTCTGTCCTTTATGAATGCTATCCTGACCATCAGAGTCGTGCTGTTCAGAAGAAATATCGTTATGTACACCAGTGCTGTCCTGAGCGTCCGGCTTTCCTGAGGATATGCGCTTGTGAAACAGTGCAAGGAAATGTCCTTCCCCATCCATCTTATGCGGCCAGATCCTGATGCACCGGCGCAAATCCGGATTCCCGTCAGCCCAGTCAGGTCTGCCCTCTGAAAACCCAGGGTAACCTTCCATCTGTGAAAGCGCAAGATCCGGGAAACTCTGCAGCGCCCAGCTGACCACCTGTTCATCCTCGTCGGGTGAAAATGTGCAGGTGGAATACAGCAGGTATCCGCCCGGCTTCAGCATGACATAGGCATTTCTCAGAATCTCCCTCTGCTGTGCCGCAAGGGAGCGCACACGGTCCAGGCTCCAGGTATCCGCCACCTCCGGATTCTTCCGGAACATACCCTCACCCGAGCATGGCGCGTCCACAAGGATCTTATCAAAGCAGCCTGCAAAAACCTCACGCAGCCGTTCCGGCGTCTCATTGGTAACAAACATATTTTCCGTGCCGAACAGCTCAAGGTTGCGCAGAAGTGCCTTTGCCCTGGCATTGCTCACGTCATTTGCCACCAGGATACCCTGGCCCTTCAGCTTTGCGGCCAGCTCTGTCGCCTTGCCGCCCGGAGCGGCGCAGAGATCCAGTACACGGTCTCCAGGTTCTACGGGCAGCCGGCTGGCCGGTGTCATTGCACTGGGTTCCTGCAGATAATAGAGGCCTGCAGCGTAGTAGGGATACCGCGCCGGATACACATCATTCGGATAAAAAAAGCCATTCTCCACCCATGGAATTCTCCGCACAGGGAAGGGAGCAATGCCTTCAAATTCCTCCGGTGTGATCTTCAAGGTATTGACACGCAGCCCACGCCATCGCGGCGCATCATAGCTTTTCCGGAAAGCAGGATATGTATCACCAAGCATTTTCTGCATTCTCGCCTCAAAATCCTCTGGAAGTTTCATGGTCTTTCCTTTCTCTGCTTCTGGTATTACAGGATTCTGTTCAGGTCAGCTTCTGACCCGGAAAAATGGAAAGCACCTGACATTTCTGCCAGGTGCCATCTTCTTCACTTTCATCTTTGCTTTTATCTTTTCATACTTCTGTGCGATCAGGTACTGAAAACCAATTTATTTCTACCTATTTATTAAAAGCGGCAGAAATCCTTCCCGGTCCTACGGTGTGGATGCACACCGGTGCAGGTATTATTCTTCCTCCTGCTCCAGTGTTTCCTCATACTTTTCAAGGATCAGCTTCTGAACCGTATCGCGCGTTTCTGAATTGATCGGATGGGCAATGTCTCTGTATTCTCCATCCGCAGTCTTTCTGCTGGGCATTGCAATGAAGAGACCCTTCTCGCCCTCGATGATCTTGATATCGTGGATTGCGAATGCATCATCCAGGGTGATGGAGACAACTGCCTTCATCTTTCCTTCTTTTGCCACCTTACGTACTCTGACATCTGTGATCTGCATAAAACTCCTCCTCCCGCGTTTTGCAGGCATTTCAGATCGCGTATCGTTCATTCTTCTCGACCACGATCCTGATTCTGTCTTCGCCGCAGTAATAAGAGTTCGCCCTTATTGTATCGCGGCTTTC
>JBJEMO010000274.1:0-3579 GCA_051879715.1 Bilifractor sp. | reverse complement strand
AATACAGTAACAGCGACACAAAGTTCTGGAGCAAAAACCAGAAGCAAGGTACAGAGAATGACTACCATGGCTATCCTGGCAGCGATTGTCATCGTTTTGCAGGTCGCGGTCAGCGTGCCTCTCGGACCATTCACGATCACGCTGACCCTTGTGCCGATTATCATCGGAGCCATTCTTGATGGACCGGCAGGCGGTGCATTTCTTGGAACGGTTTTTGGAATCGTCGTGTCGATTCAGGTCATTACAGGAGCCGCAGGTGCTTTCTCAACTATGATGCTGGAGTATCAGCCTGTACTGACAATTCTGACATGTATCCTTAAGGGAACATGCGCGGGTCTTGTCAGTGGTCTTTTCTTCAGAGCGTTCTCCGGTTTTAAGTACTATCTGGGTGTTCTGATGGCGGCAATCATTGCTCCAATAGTAAATACCGGTATTTTCAGCATTGCGGCACTGACGATTTTCCGCAGTCTGATTGTCTCTGCGCTTGGAACAAGTCAGAACCTTCTGGGTGTTTTCCTGACGACCTTCATCGGTCTGAATTTCGTGGTAGAGTTTACGGTAAACGTTGCACTTACACCGGTTGTGGTCCGGATTCTCAAGGCTGCCAGAAAAGACAAGTAACAGATCAGGAGTAAGGGTATCCTATGATTCTCGCAATTGATATCGGCAATACACATATGGTGCTCGGCTGTATACAGGAAGAAAAGAACCTGGTCATACGCCATATTCAGATGAGCACGAACAAAATTGAAACCTACCATGAATATGCTGCGGAAATCAGCAGGATTCTCAGTCTTGAGCAGATTGATCCCCATGATTTCAACGGCTGCCTGATCTCTTCCGTTGTACCTTCTGTCACCCACGTGGTGGCAGAAGCAGTAAAGCTTCTGACCGGCAGAGATGCCCTGATACTTGGCGAGGGCATTGATGTTCCTCTGGAGCTGGATATGAATGGAATACCGGCATCTGCGATAGCAGGTGATCTGCTTGCCACAGCGGTCGCCGCGAAGGCGGAATATCCATTGCCTGCCTTTATCATCGACATGGGTACGGCAACAACGATCACTGCACTCTCCTCAAAGGGAGTCTATATCGGCGGCTGCATTCTGCCTGGACCCGGCACTGCGCTGAAAGGGCTGATAGCAGATACGTCGCTTCTGCCTGCAGTTGACTTTGTCGCACCGGATCAGGCCATTGCAAAGGATACCGTTAATGCGATCCGAAGCGGCATAGTGTATGGTTCTGCCGGACAGATTGATGGCCTTCTGGACCGCTTCACACAGGAGCTTTCCCAGAGAGAAGAGACAGAAAGCCACCCTACGATGATTGCAACCGGAGGCATGGGTCATCTGATTGCACCCTTCTGCCGCCATAAGATTATCGTAGATGATGAGCTTCTGTTGAAGGGATTGGGAATCATCTGGAAACAGAATCATTTATAATCATTTCAGAACAGGTAACATGGCCCCGGGCGAGATGGATCTGAGAATATCCATCCGCCCGGGGCCTTCTGTATGTCAGTGTTTCACTTCGTTTTATTCTACGGTTACCGATTTTGCAAGGTTTCTTGGTTTGTCTACGTCCAATCCCTTTGCGACACTGATATAATAGCCGAGCAGCTGCAGCGGGATCACGGCAAGACTTGCCTCAAACACGGGCTCGGTTTTCGGAATATAGACCACAAAGTTCGCAACATCCTCGATACTGTAGTTCCCGTTTATGGTAAGGCCCATCAGATATGCACCCCTGCTCTTGACCTCAACCATGTTGCTGCGGGTCTTCTCATAGAGATCCTGCTGTGTGCAGACGCCTACAACAAGTGTGCCATCTTCGATCAGGCTGATCGTTCCGTGCTTTAATTCGCCGGCGGCATATGCCTCTGAGTGGATGTAGCTGATTTCCTTCATCTTGAGGCTTCCTTCCATGCAGATGGCATAATCAAGACCGCGCCCGATGAAAAATGCATCATGCGCATTTGCATATTTTGAAGCAAACCACTGGATGCGCTCCTTGTCCTCCAGCTCTTTCTCGATCTGGTCCGGAAGCTCCAGAAGTGCTTTGATATATGCGCTTTCTCTTTCCTCAGAGATCGTGCCCTGTGCGGCGCCGATGGCGATGCCAAGAAGGTAGGAGGCAATCAGCTGACAGCTGTAGGCCTTCGTTGTTGCAACGGCAATTTCCGGTCCGGCATAGGTGTACATCACATGATCTGCCTCACGTGCAATTGAAGACCCCACAACATTCACGATCGCAAGTACCGGGATATTTCTTTCTTCCGCGAGCCTGAGAGCTGCCAGGGAATCTGCTGTTTCACCGGACTGTGAAATAATGACCACAAGAGAATGTTCCTTCTGCAGCTTGGGATTTCTGTAGCGGAATTCAGAGGCAATATCCACCTCTACACATACATCAGTCATCTTTTCGATAGCATATTTTGCCACCATACCTACATGGTAGGCAGAACCACAGGCAACAATGTATATACGGGTGAGATCGGCAAGCTGCGTTTCGCCAAAATTCAGGGCTTCGAGATTTACCTTTTCATCCTTCAGGTAAGCGTTTACCGTGTCCCGTACCGCTCTGGGCTGTTCATGGATTTCCTTGATCATGAAATGCTCATAGCCGCCCTTTTCAGCTGCGGCAGCATCCCATTCTATGGTCTTCTGCTCCTTCTGAATTTCATCACCATCCAGGTTGTAGAAGGTAATGCCGTCTCTGGTAAGCCTTCCTACCTCCATATTGTCGATATAATAAACATTTTTGGTGTGGTTCAGAATCGCGGGCACATCGGATCCGAGGTAGGAGCCGTTCTTATTGGTGCCAAGAACCATCGGACTGTCCTTACGCGTTACGTAAATCTCACCCGGGTAATCCTTGAACATGATTGCAAGGGCATAGGAGCCGCGGATACGTACCTGGGCATGGTTAATGGCATCAATGGGAGTGCCTTCATATTTCTTGTAGTAATAGTCGATCAGCTTGATGGCAACCTCTGTGTCTGTCTCTGAATAAAAGGTGTAATTGTGCCGCAGCAGCTTGGCCTTCAATTCCTGGAAATTCTCAATGATGCCGTTATGCACACCGACCACGTTCATATCATCACTGCAATGGGGATGCGCATTGATCTCCGATGGTTCACCATGGGTAGCCCATCTGGTGTGTCCGATGCCGCAGCATCCCGGGACAGCAGCTCCATTGTCAGTCTTGTCTTTAAGCTCTGAGAGACGTCCCTTTGCTTTTACAATAATGGTTTTGTCTCCATTGCGGACAGCAATACCGGCAGAATCATATCCACGATATTCCAGCCGTGTCAGTCCGTCCAGAAGGATCGGCGCTGCCTGGTGATCACCTGTGTATCCAACTATTCCACACATACTTTATACTCTCCTGTCTTTCCCATTCGGGTTGCTAGCCGTATTCATTCGGTTTCAAAATATCAAGTGAATGAAAAACATATGAAACAGCATTCGTAGCAGACGCTAAATATCTCAAAGCATATAACGAATGCGGAAAATCAGTTATATTCTGCCATACAGTATACCATACATTAATGTATGGTATACTGTATGGCAGAATATA
>JBJEMO010000273.1:0-25102 GCA_051879715.1 Bilifractor sp. | reverse complement strand
AGATGGCACCAGGACCGCCCAGGGCAATCGCACCCGCTACACCGGCAATGTTCCCGGTTCCGACCGTTCCGGCAAGTGCTGTGCTGAGTGCCTGCACAGGCGTCAGGCTTCCCTTCTGGTTTTCCTTGCGGGCAAACAGCTGCCCGACGGTCTTTTTCATAATATAGCCGAACTTGCGGAACTGCATAAAACGGAGCCGGATGCTCAGAAAGACACCTGTTCCAAGCAGCAGTACCAGCATTGGTATGCCCCATACCAGTGAATCAAACTGGTTTATGATCTCTGTAATAGTCTTCATGTACGCTCCCTCTTTTTTAGAAATTTCTTTTTGTCAGAAGTTTCTTTTTATCAGTAATTGAATCATCTGCCGTGCTTTGAATATCAGTATGTGAAAAAGTCAGCAGACAGGCTGCAGATATTAAAGTACAGACCCTTTCAGTATACTCATATTTAACACATTAGGAAAGAGGGTAAAACAGGCAAATGTTTTTTTCATCATGAATCATCCATTTTAAATATTTAAAGTACGGAAGTAAACTTCATTGATACTTCCGAAGATGCTTAAGCATCCTTTACGCCTGATAACATAGAAATTTTCTTAAGTTTATCAGAATAATAGTTGACATATTCCTATAGGAGTGGTAGGGTATGCATATTAAATAATTTATAATTCCTATCTGTAAACTATGATATTAAACAAACAGGAGGACACATGCAGAATATCAGACCACAGGATCATATTAATATTGCTGCAGAGGTGCCATATATTTTGGATGATGAATACCAGGGATATAAATCCGGAGCACTCACTGCGGAGGAGCTTGAGATTGGACATAAATTTCAGATGCCGGAGACGGCCATTCGGCTCATTGATTTTTTCTTTACGAAGGAAGATCAGGACTTCATCCTCTCCTTCGAGGGAAAACCGCTTCCCTATCAGAAGTTAGACGCCTCCTATGCAGACAATGCTTTTCGAAGGGGTGTTCTGACGCGGGTGCGCCGGGCGGATACACCGGAGAATCCGATGGACGCCTCCGCAGCGGATTATGATTATACGCTGAATAATTTCTACGGCATGCTGGATGTTATGAGCGTAAGTGAGACGCGCCGGTATCATTCGCTTCCTGCACATCTGCGCGTCAGTCTGGACGCATGGTACTTTGATAAATACGAGCATAGCCTGGACCCGGATCCTTCTGTCCGCCCGACCAGTGATGTTATTATTTCACTGCAGGAGATGCTGGACTTTATCGATCACGAAGAAAGACCGCTGTATCTGGCGCGCTGCGACTGCAAATGTCTCGGCGGAAAAGCCGGGGACCCGACCAACACATGTATCAATTTTGTGCATGGTGACAACAGCTTTATGGCAAGAGGTGTTTCAGACCCCATCACCAAGGAACAGGCAAAGCAGGTGATCCGTGACGCCGACAAGGCCGGTCTGGTACACACGATCAGCGATCACGGAATCTGCAACTGCAATGCAACGGACTGCTATCTCTTCCGGGTACAGAGAGACCGCAAAAGCGTCGGGTTCTGGCCGAAGGCACCGCATATCATCTCCTATGACGCTGAAAAATGTATCGGCTGCGGCCGCTGTGTAAAGCGATGTCGATTTGATGTCATCTCTATGACAGGAAGGGGAAAGAATGCTGTGCTTGATTTCACGATGCCTGCGTGTAACGGCTGCGGAATCTGTGCCAGCACCTGCCCGGTCAGCGCACTGGAACTTGTACCAAGGAAAACAGGTGCGGACACATCCGGTCCGGCTGATGCAATGCAATTCTGAATCAAAATTACCACTGATCTTTTACAAATGATGATTTATCAGAAGTCTGAAGAATCCGGAGGAGCAATATGAGTTACGAAGCATTTCATGATGAACAATTGGGTTTTACCACACGACAGCTGCATGCAGGCTATGATCCTTCCAGGCACTTTTTATCCAAGGCTGTTCCGATTTACCAGACAGCAGCATTTGAGCTTGGAAGCTATGAGCGTTGCCTGAGATTATTCAAATATGAAGAGGAAGGCGATTCCTACGTGCGTTTCTCCAACCCCACAAACCGTGTGCTGGAAAAGCGCCTTACCTCTCTTGAGGGTGGCAGTGCTGCAGTTTCCCTTGCCTCCGGCATGGCGGCAATTTCTGATACCTTCCTGACGCTTGCACACCAGGGTGACAACATCGTGTCAGTCCGCACCTTATACGGAGGGACCACCACACTTCTCCAGAAGACACTTCCTCTATATGGTATTGAGGGCAGATTCATCGATGATGAAAAGGATATTGAATCCTACCGCCAGTACATAGATGACCGCACGAAGGCGATTTATATTGAGGCCCTTGGAAATCCCGGAATGAATATTGTGGATGTAGATCGGATTACAGAGCTGGCCCATTCCTATGGCATCCCGGTCGTCATCGATAATACCTTTGCCACACCTTACCTGTTCCGTCCCTTTGAACACGGCGTCGACATCATCTGCTACTCTGCTACCAAGTACCTCTCCGGACATGGCGTAAACATTGCAGGAATGGTCGTGGAGAGTGGTAAATTCGATTACCTGAACGGACGCTTCCCAGAATTCGATGCCTTCTATAAGGACTTCAGGGACTGGATCGATCCAGAGACCCTGAAACACGAGATGTTCACAAAACGTCTTCGCATCACCTACCTGACGGATCTTGGCGCACATATGAGCCCGCAGACAGCCTTTTATGTACTGCAGGGTATGGAGACGCTTTCACTGCGCATGGAACGCCATGTGGCTAATGCACAGAAGCTTGCTGAATTTCTGGAACAGCATCCCGCTGTGACAGAGGTTCTGTATCCCGGACTCGAATCCAGCCATTATCACAGCCTGGCGAAAAAGTATTTTCCAAAAGGACCGGGCGCCATCATGTCCATCCGTGTAAAAGGCGGACAGGAAGCCGCACTGCGTACACTGAAGAACGTGCGCATCTTTGACTACATGACAAATGTCGGAGATGCAAAATCCCTGATCGTACATCCTGCTTCCTCCACGCATTTCGGACATACAGAGGAAGAAAATGCCAGGGCTGGTGTCTATCCGGATTCCCTGCGGCTGTCCGTAGGCATTGAGGATATTGAGGATCTGATTCATGATATGGACCAGGCACTGAACGCATCACAGACATATGCATAAAAAGAATTCACAAAAACCGTTGCATTGTTTCCGAATAAATGTTATATATATTATTACATTATTACCAGGCTGGTCATCCGTTATGGATTTTCCTTATGTGTTTTTCGGATTCGGATAAGGTAATTTAATCTCCAACTTGTAAAGCAATTTAGTTTCTAACTCAGTTTTAACTTCAGAACTTTAGAAAGGAAAACATATGAAAAAGAACTTTCTTTCCAGATTCACAGCCCTCGCACTCACTTCCAGCTTTGTATTTCTTGCAGGATGCGGAAGCAGCCAGTTTTCTACCGGAAGTACTTCTTCGGTCTCCGGCACCTCTTCTTCCTCCTCCGTGCAGTCATCTTCTGCTTCTGCGCAGGTGAAATCCGGAAAAGCCAGGGAAGGTACGCTCCGTGTCGGTTCCAAAGACTTTACAGAAAACGAAATTGTAGCTGAAATCTATGCGCTGGCACTTGAGGACGCCGGATTCAAGGTGGAACGCACCTTTGATATCTCTTCCTCATTGATCCACACAAGTCTGATCAGTGACGACATCGACGTATATCCGGAGTACACAGGTACCGGTCTGATCTCAATTCTCAAAGAGGATCCGATTACCGATCCGCAGCAGGTATACGATGAGGTGAAAAAGCAGTATGCCAGCAAATTTGATGTAACATGGCTCAACTACGCGCCCGGCACCGACGGCCAGGGGCTTTTCATCAGCAAGAAGGTTTCTGATGAGTACGGCATTACTACCATCTCCGACCTGCAGAAGCATGCTTCTGAGCTGAATTTCGCCTCTCAGGGAGAGTTTGATCAGCGGGAGGATGGCCTTCCGAGACTGAATGAAGTCTATGGAACCTTTAACTTCAAATCCACAAAAGTATATGATAACAGCCTGAAATATCAGGTAGTCAGCAGTGGAGAAGCTGATGTGGCGCCTGCCTATACGACTGAAGGTGCCCTTTCGGAAACAGACAAATTTGTTCTCCTAAAGGATGACAAACAGGCATGGCCGCCCTACAATCTTGCACCTGTCATCCGCAATGATGCGCTCAAGCTCAATCCGAAGGCGGAGGAAGTCCTCAACAGTGTAGATGAGAAGCTCACCACAGAGGTACTGACCAAGCTGAACGCCGAGGTGGATATTGACAAAAAGGAATACGAAGATGTCGCAAAGGAATTTTACGACAGCATCTCCTGAGCATCAATTGCACGCATAGCTGCATCTTGAAAAGAGGATAATCAGTTTCTATGATCGCTATACATTATCAGAACGTTTCAAAAAAATATCAGAACGCCAAGATTTATTCTGTACAACACGTGAATGCCGAAATCCAGGAGGGTGAGTTCATCACCATCCTCGGGTCCTCCGGCTGTGGGAAAACGACACTGCTAAAGATGACAAACTGCCTGATCGAACCCAGTGAAGGAAAGATCATTCTGTTTGGAGAGGATATATCCACCGTCAACCCGATTGTGGTGCGGCGTCGTATGGGCTATGTCATTCAGCAGGTCGGACTTTTCCCTCATATGACCATCGAGCAGAATATCGGCATCATCCCGCAGCTGGAAAAGTGGGACCATACAAAGATCCACGACCGCGTGACGGAGCTTCTGCGCCTGGTGGATTTGGACCCGGAGACATACAGAAACCGTTATCCCTCACAGCTTTCCGGCGGACAGCAGCAGCGCATCGGTCTTGCAAGAGCCCTTGTGACCAATCCGAAAATCATGCTGCTGGATGAGCCCTTTGGAGCCATAGATGCTATCACAAGACTGAATCTTCAGAATGAGCTCAAGCGTATCCATGCAGAGACAAACCGCACCTTTCTCCTTGTAACACATGACATCAATGAGGCTTTCCGCCTCGGAAACCGTGTCATGATCATGGATCAGGGAAAGCTTCTGCAGTTCGATACACCGGAAGAAATTGTCCGGCATCCGGCTGACCCGTTTGTGGAGACTCTGGTTTCTTCTGCAAGAGAGCAGGAGGATTTCTGGAAGGACGTGATGGAATGATACACTATCTGATCACAAATCCGGATAAAATCTATATTCCACTGCTTCAGCATCTGGAGATCGTGCTGATTACACTGATCATCTCCGTTCTTCTTGCAACGATTCTGACAGTGTTATCGGTAGAAATTCCTAAACTTGGTACCTTTCTGGTACAGCTGTTCTCTGTAATCTATTCCATACCGTCTATGGCGCTCTTTGCACTGCTGATCCCTCTTACCGGTCTTGGAATGCCTTCTGCCATCACCGTATTGGTGATTTATAACCAATACCTTCTCCTGCGCAATTTCCTTACCGGACTGCAGGACGTAGACCCCGGCATCCGCGAGGCTGCGCTGGGGATCGGTATGACAAAGCTGCAGATTCTGCGCAGAATACAGCTTCCACTTTCCAAACCGGCCATCTTTACCGGAATACGGCTGGCGATGGTATCAACCGTCGGAATCGCTACCATTGCTTCCTGCATCAATGCAGGTGGTCTCGGTGACCTTCTCTTTTCAGGAATGCGGACACAGAATATCGTCAAAATTTTATGGGGAAGTGTGCTCTCTGCGGGTCTGGCCATTGTGCTTGATCTGATGCTGAAATATGCAGAGAACCGCACAAAACTGAAGCTTCCGAAGAGTCAAGTGGAAGAAAAGAGGTGACAGAGTATGATACAGGGAATGCTTGTATATATTCAACAGAATGCTTCACAAATTGTCACACAGATCGGAGAACATCTCTATGTAAGCCTCCTGTCACTTGTGATCGCTGCAGCAATCGGTATCCCCGTTGGGTACCTGGCCTCTCTCTCCCCGGCAAAGGAACGGATTCTGTCCATTCCCTTTCAGATCCTGCGTGTAGTCCCCTCTCTTGCCCTGCTATTTCTGTTCATTCCCATCATGGGCACGGGCGTACGTCCTGCCGTTACTGCGCTCACGATACTCGCGATTCCACCGATTCTGCTGAATACAATCGTCGGCTTTAATGGTGTACCGGATTTTATGCTTAAATGTGCTGCAGGAATCGGTATGACAAGGCAGGAACAGTTCTGGCATGTGCGTCTGCCACAGGCAATGCCTATGATTCTTGCAGGTGTGAGAAGCAGCCTTGTAGAGGTTATTGCAAGCGCGACTCTGGCAGCTATGATCGGTGCCGGCGGACTTGGAGAAATCATTTTCACAGGTCTTGGCCTGTTCAGGGCAGATATTCTGCTGGCCGGCGGTCTGCTGGTTGCCTTACTTTCCCTCGGATCCGGACTGGTTTTTGATCTGATCCAGCGGGCAGTATTGCGATATCGATATATATAAGATACAGTCTTTGAATGAATGTGAAATAATATAAGATACAATCTTTGAATGAATACAAAATAATATAAGATACAATCTTTGAATGAATACGAATATGAAAAGCCCCGGAAATATACAACTTTGCAAAATGTATATTTTCAGGGTTTAATATTTCTAGATTGTTGATTATTGATGCAAACGAATAATGTTATTCCTGCTGTTTTGTACAATTCCGGAAAGTGATTACAACATAGCCCAGATTGAAGGATTGGTCGCTGATACAGCGATCGCTCCATTATTCAGAGCGTTCATCACATCCTCACGATCACTGATCAGACCTCCGCAGATCAATGGGAGATCCGCCTTCTTACGGATATTTTTGATTACCTTCGGGGCCAATGTACCGGGGAGCACTTCTATAACATCCGGCTGGGATGCATAGCTCTGCCGGGTCAGCTTGCCAACAGTATCCATAGCTCTGCTGTCCAGGATGAAAATACGAAGAACAGCAGCCATGCCCTTCTCCTTGATGCAGGAAATGAGACTACTCCGGGTTGTGATAATCCCCTGTGCAGCTGTTTTTTTCTGAAGAAAATCTACTGCAGCTTCACGCTGGCTCAGCCCGTCAATCAGATCCAGATGAACGACCGGGGTCTTGCCTGCCGCCGCAATCTGCTCTGTGATCTCTGATATACTACACACATCTCCATAAAGCACAAAAACGATCTCTACATCTGTCTGCAGACATGCGTGCAGACCTTCATCATTCCGGATTGCCGCAACAATCGGGCTATCCTCCAGTTTGTCCAGAAATTCTTTATTCATCGCTTAATAAATTTTCCTGTCATTGCCATTCAGGCATTGCCTGCCTGTTTTATGATCGTCTGTGCGTCCAGAATGCTGCTTCCATCCGCCGTATAGACTTTTACCTCACTGAAGGATGGCTTTTGCATGAGGTCTACAAGTTTTTGGTAGGATATCTTCTGCGTTCCATGTCCTGCACCACGTTTTTCCGCGGCCTGATCAGCCAGCTGCTTTCCTGTATATACAGGGACACAATGCGTCTTTCCATCAGATGCGCGGAAGCAGACCATACGCTTCTGCTCTCCCTTTACGATGACATAATAGTCGCCATCTTCATGCAGTAAACGCAATGCAGAATCGGACTTCTGCTGCTGATAACTCTCAACTGAATGCAGAACACCGGTAATTTCGCGGAATCCACTATATAGCTCCGTTTCAATATCGGTTGCGTATTTCCGGAGCAAACCGGAATCACGGAGAATTTCACCTGCATCCGTCTTGTCTGACTGAATAGGATCTGTATGGTCCAATTCTTTACCAGATTGTCCGTCACACAAAATGGCAGAATAATAGTTTGTGATTTTCTCATTCTTCCAGATTGCCAGAACCTTCTTCAGATACTTCTCGGTTTCCTGACGATTCCTGCCCAGCTTTTGTTCAAGATCCTCCCCGACAGCCGTCAGCCAGAAATCATGTCCGTCGCTTACATATGCGTACATAGCTTTACTGTCCTTGGGATTGTAGTCCTTCTCAAATGACAGAATCTTCTCCCTGGCACTTTCATCGGAATTACTGTACAGAGAAGCAAAGAGATCATAACGTCTGGAGAACTCCTTTTCGCGTATGCTTTCCGATTGCGGGTCACGGATTACAGCAGCAAGATTGCCGTTTTTCAGATAAAACCAGTCTGCATTCGGAAAATTCTCTTCATTCAGGATATTTGAATCGCTCATAAATACTCCTTCATCTTTACTATGATGGAATAATGGTCTGACAGAAGTAAACCTCAAAATGAAGTTCTAATCTTCAAATCCGGATTTTTCTCCTCTGGATACGTTTTGTGAAAATCACCCCAGAATAGATCCATAGTTATTCGCTGTTGTAATTGTAGCATTCCATTCCGGGTGAAAATCTGCGCTTCCTGGGATTTTGTGTCCATCTTTCCATGTTCTCCCGGCGACCATAAAAGAAATGGCATTTCTGCCACTGGCAAGTCCCCATTGGTTATCAGAAACAGCCATGTTGCTTCCTACTACTGTTTTCAGAATCTGACCGTTTGACAAGGTGAAATCGATCAGATCTCCCACCTTGCCAAAGGAAGCTGAACAGGAAATAACGTATCTGCCGCTGATTTTGCCAAATCCCTCACTGTCGTAGGTACCGTATTTCTTCATCAGACCCTGCTCAGTTGTTCCATGTGTACAGAATTTATCCCAGGTGCCATATCCGTACTGTCCTCCGGCGACAGTATCCGGTGTAATACTGACAGAATCTCCACTTGTGAGAGCTGCCTTATCTTCTGTCGGGTCCGGAAGTACATGCGTACACCAGCAGAGGTCCGGCGTATAGACATTCGTAGCAATAATCCCCCTTGAGGAACTATAGGCTTCAATGGTTTTTCCATCTCCTGCATAGATCGCTACATGATAGATCTCTCCCGTTGATGCATGCATGAAAAAGCATAAATCGCCCGGAACAGCATCCTCCAGAGAAACCTTCTCACCAACCTGGGCCTGTGCCTGTGCAACACGAGGCAGAGAGATGCCAAATTCATTATACAGGGTCTGCACAAATCCAGAACAATCTGCCCCGTCTGTCAGACTTGTCCCACCCCACACATAATTGTTGCCTATATAATAAGAGGCATTCTTGATGATTGAGGCACCGAGATCAGTCGATTCTGCATAGGCTGTTACAGAAGAAAGACTGTAATAGAATGCCTTGTTGTCCTTCGGACTGACCTTCAGCTGTGCGGATGCGTAGCTGCCCTCTCCGGAAGCCGCGACCTCTGCAGATACACTGCGGCCACCTCGCACGCTGCTCTTCGGAATAAAGCCCCTGCAATCACCGGACTCTACATAAAGCCATCCATCTCCTGTATCTGCAATCCGATACAAAAGACCATTCGCCGGAATTGTGCCGATTACCGTACTGTTAGCATCCTTCTGTTCTGTAATATTGGCTGCTGCAGTTGTAATCAGATAATCTTTTTTTACCAGCGCCTCCCTGGTTGTAGTATTTGTAAAAGTAAAAGCTTCATTCTCCCAGATTTCCGCCGTCTTCTGCGCATAATACGGACTCCAGTCAAATACAGCCTTGTCCTCATCTGTCCGGGCATTTCCGTTTCTGTAATGAGCTGCAATCACATGCCTGGCAGCAGCTTCTGATTTAATGGAAGATGCAGGAATAAAACCGCGTACCTCTCCCGATTCCACATAGAGCCAGCCATCGCCGGTATCTTTCAGCTTATACAGTATGCCATACTTCTGAATATGTCCCGCCGCCCTTGCAGAGGTGCTTCTGGACATATAGATATCCATGTCCTGTGCAGCAACGACCGGGGTCTTGCCGACTGTCTCAAAGCGATAATTGGAAACCTTGACGTACTCAGGTGCCACAACTGTCCGCGAACCGGTTGGGGTCCGGGTTACAGCATTTCCCGCTTGTCCGGACTGATCTGAATCTGATTCCGGAGTTTCATTCCCGGTATCTGTAACCGGAAGAGACGCCGTATCATTCTTTACAGAACTGCCGTTATTCTGCTCAGATGCTGTCTGATCTGCTGTACCTGTATTCTGATTGGACGTACCGGATGCAGAACTCTCATCCTTACTCTGACCGGAAGTACTATCCTTCGTTCCATTCTGATTTTCCCCGGATGATGTATTCCCGGATGCATCTCCTGAAGCCGTCCCTGATGAAGAGGGATCCGTACCGGAGTCATTTTCTGAAGAAGTTCCCTGCCCGGATTCGGAAGAAGAGGAGGTATTCCCGGAAGAGGAAGATGAAGAGGATGCACTTGAACCAGCTGTAGTTTCAGAAGAGGCATTCTCTGACGCGGATGATGCAGAGGATGTGCCGGATACAGACGATACAGAAGAAACAGCATTGTCAGCTGCCATCACAGGCAGTGCTGCCGGTCCGGCTGTTATAGAAGAGATCAACGCAACAGAAATAATTATGCCAAGTTTTTTACGTATTTTTTTTATTTTCAATTCTTCGAAGCCCTTTTTATGTATGCAAATTACTTATGTTTTCGGGTTTTAGCTTTCTTTGATTAAGGATTTCCCTGTCTGAACCTGCCTTGCGTACAGCTTTCTTTTATCTGTACATTTCTTATCCTGTTAGTTCTTATAGGATCCTGTCAAAAAATATTGTTCTCTATCAGAAGCTTCAATGTCTCCCAGTTCTTCACGGAATCACCATTCTGCACAATCGCAACACCTGCATCATAACAGCCGGCATCATCCATGATTGCATAAAGATCGGATGGGTCATTCAGAATACTGTCACCGGTATCATAGAGCGTCCGCCAGTTTGCCGCAAATTCCGATTTCTGCGTATCATCCAGCTTTGCATAGGACTTCTGAACAATGCTTAACAGCTTGTCCTGATCCATATTTTGTACATCATTGTCATTAGCCCAGGTCATCAGGCTGACTGCGGAAATCATGCTGTTCAGGGAAGATCCTGCAGTCCCCACACCCCAGCTTGTACAGGTGTCCAGAACATCATCAAAGGATTTCACCATAGAATCATCCGTATCATCCGAGCTGACCGCAACAGCTGTCAATGCTTCTGTCTCAGTTTCTGCACTCTTCGACGAAGACACAGTTGCATCTGAAGAGGTGGATGAGGATGTAGCTGGTGATGCAGCATCCACTGATTCGGAATTGGAAGCAGTTACATCTGACGCCGCCCCATCACTGCTGCCAGATGTTACCGAAACCTGTGCAGATGCCGTTGCTGTATTCGCAGCCGTACCTGTCGTCTGGGAAAGAGAACCGGTGGTATCCTTACCGCACCCTGTCAGAGCAACTGCCATTGTTCCGGCTAATAAGACAGATACCATAATCTTCTTCATAAAACTAACTCCCCCGTACAATAAAATATTTGTCTGCTTATGATGGTATCCAGGAGACAATCTGATCATATTATAGTCTTCCGATACAAGGTACGTCAATCTTTGGAAGTGACAAAACTCCACCAGTGATACAATGGTTACTGTTCAGAGAAAAAACCGCATAACTCCGATGACCTGACCAAGTATAGCGAAGGAATGATCTTCCCTGACGATAATAGGGTCCATATGATCGTTCATAGGCTGAAGACGAATATAGCCATTCTCTTTATAAAAGATCTTCACGGTAGCAGAATCATCGACAAGCGCAACAACCATCTGACCGTTTCTTGCAGCATTGGTCTGACGGACAAGTACCAGATCACCATCCAGAATGCCTGCGTTAATCATGCTCTCTCCATGAACCCGCAGGAAAAAAGTCTGACCATTAGGAAGCTTGCTGACAGGCACAGGATAATAGCATTCGATCTGTTCAACCGCAAGAAGCGGCTGCCCGGCTGCGACATTACCAATCAGCGGTACATTCTGGTATTCCTCGGAATTGGAAGAGCTTACTGTATGCTCCATCTGTCCCACACGTTCCCTGCGGAAATCATCATCCAGGATCTCAATCGCCCTTGGCTTTGTAGCATCCTTTCGTATGTATCCGTTCTTCTCAAGTGCTTCCAGATGAGCATGCACAGATGATGTTGACTTCAGGTGAACAGCTTCGCAAATCTCCCTGACTGAGGGCGGAAATCCCCGGTCCAGAATCTCCTGCTTCAGATAATCCAGAATCTCCTGCTGTTTTTTGCTGATCGGCCTTTTGGTCAGATCGTTTCGTGTGCCAGAAGATGACGGCATGCCCATAGAAAACCCTCCCCGTAGTCAGTACATGATAGATGCATTACAGACAAGAATTACGTAAACTGCACTCCTGCCTTGCTGTATGCTGAATAAGATACGGAATGTACTTCCGGATTATAGAGAATCTTATAAAGCATCCTCCTGCTATTCGGATGCAGTGTTACGGTATCAGACCTGATTTGTTCCGCTGCCGCACAATTCCTGCAGCGGATTAATTAATATCAAAAATATAACATAGGATCTGTCAAAAAGCAAACATGTTTTCCGAACGCATATTCAGAACATATATTCTTTTTTGTTGACGCCCTCCCCTTCCGGTGCTATAATCGCCATATAAGAACATTTGTTCTGAACATATGTGTTGTTATGAGAAGGGGGTATCTAATGATTGCAGAATATTCTATACAGAGAGATGCGTCAGACCGGGCCATCCGGTATCGCAGCGTAAGCTCCCGCAAGACGTTACAACGGGAGGAACGAAGAAATCTGTTTCACCTGAAGAAGGTTCTCATCATCATGGCAATTCTTCTGACCGGTATTTTTATTTTGTTTCATTTTACAGCAGATCAGACAGAAGCAGAAAAGGTAAATAAGCCTGTCTATAAGTATTATACAAGCATTGAAGTGCAAAGAGGAGAAAGCCTGTGGTCAATTGCCACAGATCATATGTCGCCCGAATACAAGGATGTATATGAATATATGAGTGAAATAGCCCAGATCAACCATCTCCGCGGAGATCAGCTGGACTGCGGACAGAAAATCATCATTCCATATTATTCTGAAGAATACAAGAAGTGAAAAAGATCAGATATAACAGGCAGAGGATTCTATGAACTCTGCCTGTTACAGTATTTTGCCGTATCAGGCGGATGGGCAGTCAGTTTTCCGCTTTTTCAAGACTTTCCGGTGTGACAACCCTGCCATCACGCCAGATTCTTTCCAGATCATAGAACAGCCTGTTTTCCTCATCAAACAGATGCACTACTATATCACCGTAATCCAGAAGAATCCAGTTTGCATTCTGATATCCTTCAGTCCCTTTAGCAGATACACCCATTTTTCCAAGCGTTTCGTCAACTGCATCCGCCATGGCCTGGACCTGGTTTCTGTTGGATCCGCTTGCAATGATAAAATAATCCGCCAGTGTAGAGATATGTCCTATATCGATAACCTTGATGTCGATTGCCTTTTTATCCTGCAGCGCCTTTACGGCAATGTCCGCCATTTCCCTGGGTTCCATCATACAAATCTCCCCTCCGTTTTCACTGTTTATTTGTTCTTCATGTTCACTTTATCTTCTTTTCAGCCTGGTTTGATTTAATCAATATGCTTTGTGAGCTTCTGATAATATTGAAATGCAGAAATCGTTGTCTCATCCATGGATTTCGGATTTTCACTCAGATATTCTACCGTGTCTTTCAAAATCATGTACATGCATTCATTGATGTCATAAAAGGCAGCTCTTCTGATCGCCGGCAGATGTGGCGCCTTATCACGATTCGGTTCAATATAATCTGATATAAAGACAATTTTTTCAAGCAAGGTCATATCAGGTTTACCGGTGGTATGCCAGGTAATCGCATCCAGCACCTCCTGATCTTCACAGCCATAGTCCTTTCTGGCGATATAAGCGCCCAGCTTGGCATGAAGAAGAACGGGATGCTCCATCTCGAATTTTGTCACAGGAATATTTTTCTTTTTGCAGATCTCGACTTTTTCAGCATTTGGAATACACTTTGCACAGTCATGCAGCAGCCCTCCGAGTCTTGCCTTTGTAAGATCCGCATCGTATCGCATTGCCAGTGCACAGGCGGTATAGGTAACACCCAGAGTATGACGGTATCTGCTTTCTGTAAGTTCTTTCCGCAACTTCATTTCGATGACATTCCACTCTGTTTTTTCCTTGCTCATAGCTTCCCCTTCCAAATGTATCTTTCCAGATCAGGAATTCTTTCCATTCAATGAATGATCAGTCTCTGCTATAAATATGATTTTTCAGAATATACTCGCGTACCGGATCCGGCAGGTAGTATCTGACCGATTCATGATTTTGAATCATTTCCCGCAAGTGCTTGGATGAGATATCAAGATTCGGTGTGTCCAGCTTCAGAAATTCCCCATGATACTGTTTTCTTCTCTTCTCAAGAAGTGCATCAAAAACCTCAGGATCAGTCTGGTTTCTGGTTGCCACCACAAGTCTGGCCGCATTGGCAATTCTCTGCGGATCCCGCCATGTATCAAAATCAAACAGGGAATCCGCTCCCATAATAAAATATAAGACGGTATCAGGATGTTCACTTCGCAGCTTTTCCAGCGTACGATAGGTATAGCTGTAGCCATCCTCGTTCATTTCAACCATAGAAAGTGCAAAGCCGGGATTGGAAGCAATTGCCAGCCTTACCATGTCCACTCTCTGCGCATCCGTGGCCCTTCCGATGCGATTTTTCTTATGAGGAGGATTTCCTGCTGGCATAAAGAAGACCTTGTCCAGTTGGAACTGTCTTCGTGCTGCCTCTCCTAAAATCAGATGTCCGATGTGAATAGGATCAAAGGTTCCTCCCATAATTCCGATGGAATGTATTCTATCTTCTGACATTTGATCTTCGTATCACTTGGGAAAAACGATCTTCCGGTCGTCTCCCTGTCCCTCCTTATACAGAACGATTTTCTTTCCGATAATCTGAACAATCTGGGATTTTGTGCGCTCAGAAAGCATCTGTGCCATCTCCTTCGGGTCATCCATGCAATTCTGAAGTATGCCGATCTTTACGAGTTCTCTTGCGGCTAACGCCAGACGGACATTTTCTGTCAGCTCAGGTGTAATACCGCTTTTACCGATATGAAGGATCGTATCCTCCTTCATCGCGAGTCCTTTCAGATATGCTCTCTGCTTACTTGTCATTTCATTCTCCTGTTTATTAATTACAAACGATTATATGATATCGGAGTCAAAAAAATGGTTAAGAAATATATTACCAAACTCTTCTCCATGAATCTAAAGTGTCCAGGCACCGCGTCCCTTCAGGTCATCGAAGCGTATTTTGGAAGACTCACGGCATTCCCGGAAAGCGATTTCCTGAAAGTCCTCTTCCTCATCAGTGTGAAGAGAAAAATACTTTTCCACCCTGATCGGGCTCTCCTCAAAAGCCGTAATTGCGTACTTCCTTCGCACCTTTTCTCTGGTTTCACTGACCTTCATGGAAAAAGAGGTAATCTGTGAAGTCTCACATAGCAGCAGCCGCTGTCCCTTCGCGTTGCGGAACAGAAAGCCGCAGGAATTATTTTCCTGATCGAGTGTCTGTTCAATCTGCCATTCGGCATCCTCTTCCGGCTCTTCCATCCATGTAGTCAGATCAAAATTACAGTCTGCAAACGGCTCAATGGTCTGCCGGAAGACAAGAAGATGCTCATTTCGCGGTGCCCCGAACCATTCTCTTTTCGATGTGAAACGTATGCCGTCCCAGGTAAAATCTGCTTCCTGGCAGGAAATATCATAGGGCTTCAGAATATGCACATCTGTATATTTCTCGTCGTGATCCGAATGACCATTGTAATGAAATTCCAGGTTTCTGACTTCCGGCAGCTGATGCCAGAGTTCAATCATCCCCATAAACCTGTCCTCCTTTTTGGCGGAAAGATAATTTTCCTTCTCTTCTTATCTTTCTCCTCTTATCTTTTGTCCGGTTTTATCCGGCTGTTTATCCTGCTGATATCTTTTGTTTGTCTGTGAAATCTTTTGTAGGTCTGAGTGATATCGTTTATTATGCGGGTTTATGCCTGTGGCTGCTGTTTATTTGTAATAGTCAAAATGCAGTCCGTACATCCGCACTGTATCACCCTCCTGAATACCTGCGTCCTCAAGCTCCTTCAGGATACCTGATTCCTTCAGGAAGTTCTGGAAGAACCGAAAGCCCTTCTCAGAATCCAGGTTCGTATACCCGAGCATCTTTTCGATCTTCGGTCCCTCTACAATATAGGTATGGTCATCATCCTCGGATTTTGTAACGGTGTATGGAAGATTATCCTCCGGAATCATGACATCCGGATCGTACTCCTGCGCATAAAGCTCTGTATTCTTTGGAATCTGGTCCAGGCGGTTCTGTACATAGTATAGCAGTTCACGGATTCCTTTTCCAGTTGCCGCAGAAATCGGAAATACACGGATCCCCTGAGGCTCAAACTCCGTTCTCAGACGATCAACAGGATTTTCCCCTTCCTCCGGGAAAATCAGATCAACCTTGTTTGCGGCAATTACCTGTGGAAGCTTTTCAAGGTTCGCATTGTATTTTTTCAGTTCTCCGTTGATCTTATACACATCCTCAACAGGGTCTCTTCCCTCTGTGCCCGCAGCATCTACCAGATGAATCAGCATCCGGCAGCGCTCAATGTGACGCAGGAATTCATAGCCAAGACCTGCACCTTCAGAAGCCCCCTCGATCAGTCCGGGAATGTCTGCGATCACAAAGCCGTTACACCCCTCCAGATCCACAACACCGAGATTCGGAATCAATGTAGTAAAATGATATTCTGCAATTTTCGGCTGTGCATTGCTTACCCTGGAAAGCAGGGTTGATTTTCCTACGCTCGGAAAACCTACAAGCCCTACATCAGCAATCATCTTCAGTTCCAGCCTGAGCTCCAGTTCCCGGGCAGGCTGACCTGGCTGGGCATACTTGGGTACCTGCATCGTAGGTGTGGCGTAATTCATGTTTCCTTTTCCACCGCGGCCGCCCTTCAACAGCACGATCCGCTTATTCTCCCCGGACATATCAGCGATGACCTTCCCGCTTACAGCTTCATAGATCACCGTACCGTCCGGTACCTTCAGCACAACATCTTCTCCATCCTTCCCGGTACAGCGCTTTTTGCCGCCTTCCTCTCCGTCTCCGGCTTTGAATTTATAGTGATGACGGTAGCTGGCAAGCGTATTGAGGCCTGGATCCACCTCGAAAATAACACTTCCTCCATTGCCTCCATTACCTCCATCCGGTCCACCGGCAGCAACAAATTTTTCACGACGGAAGCTGACATGTCCGTCTCCGCCTTTTCCGGATTTTACTGCAATTTTTGCACGGTCTGCAAACATATAAACACCTCAGATCTATATAAACAAACACAATAGTACATAAAAAAAATAAAAGACGCACGCTTATAAAGTATACATAAATAAAGAATGCAATTTATATCGCAGACTCAATAGAAGATGCTTTTTGCAAACAAACATGGGCCGGTCATATAAACTGCATTCTCAACCAAAACACTGGCACATGATCTGACACACTCTGCATCCTCTGCAGAACCTTAGAAATCCGATGTACCAAAAAAAGGACCATCACAGCAATTGTGACAGCCCTTTCCGATTTAACATTATTCAGCTGCTTCAGCCTGCGGAATAACAGAGCAAAGCTTTCTGTCTCTTCCCTTACGGGTGAATCTTACCACACCGTCTGCTGTTGCATACAGGGTATCATCCTTGCCAAGGCCTACATTCAGACCCGGATGAATATGTGTTCCACGCTGTCTGTAAAGGATGTTGCCGGCTTTTACAAACTGTCCGTCTGCTCTCTTGGCACCCAGTCTTTTGGACTCGGAATCACGGCCGTTCTTTGTAGAACCTACTCCCTTTTTATGAGCGAAGAACTGAAGATTTAAATTCATCATTTCTTACACCTCCACGAAATTAACATCAATGAAGTCCCGATAGGACTCTTCTTCCTGCATATCGGAAAGGGTGGAAGCCAATGCCCGAAGCAGCAGCTCCGATCCGTCAGACGGAATACCCTTTACACGGACACAAATCACCGCATTCTCAGGATCCGAGGATTCCTCTATCTGATCTCCGGTAAAACGATCCAGTGAATTCACTGTGTGAATGACCAGAGCAGATACGGCTGCACAGACGATATCCTCGCCCGCCTCCGCATATCCGGAATGATCTCTTGCCTCAAAGCCGGTAATCCTGCCGTTCCGATTCTGATAAAAAGTAACCTTGGTCATTTAAGCATTGATCTTGCTGATCTGTACCTTTGTGTACTGCTGTCTGTGACCGTTCTTCTTATGATAGCCGGTTTTTCTCTTGTACTTGTAAACGATAACCTTCTTCGCCTTTGCGTTGGCAAGAACCTTTGCTTCTACAGAAGCACCGGCTGTCTCGCCGCCGACCTTGATGGTATCATCGTCGCGAACTGCAAGTACCTGATCAAATGTTACTGTCTCTCCAGCCTCTGCACCGAGCTTCTCAACACGGATAACATCGCCTTCGGAAACCTTGTACTGCTTTCCGCCAGTTGCAATAATAGCGTACATATAGGACACCTCCTACTTTCAAAAACTCGCCAGATCCGGTGGTGCGTACCCAAAAGGGCAGACTCTTATACCTTTCTGTGCGGCATACCTTGAAAGTATGACACATTCCACAACCATTGTCAACCGGAAATTTAACATTGCCCCAAAAAAATCACAGTATTCAAAATTCTGCTTCGCAAAAAATAAAGAATCACAGTCAGAGATTTCATAGCTCTGGCTGTGTATGCAAATTCTGAAATTCAGACGGTAATTTTATGGTTCACAGTAATTGCAAGACTTCCAGGGCCTATGTGGCATCCGATAACCAGTGAAAGCGGATCACCTGAAATATCCGTTCCGGGGAATGCAGCCTTGATCTCATTGACCCATTGCTCCACCTCCGCCGGATCATCTCCCTCAGAATAGGAATAACGGATGGTATACTCTCCCTTTTCCACAAAATCCCTGAATCTTCCGTCCATATCCTTCCGGATGGCATCCAGCATAATCTTTTTCGCCTGTTTGGTTCCACGTGCCTTTGCAAAGGCATCAAGCTTTTCTCCCTGGATCTGCAGAACCGGCTTGATGTGCAGCACACTGCCAATCAGCGCAGCTGCAGGCGTGACACGTCCGCCTTTCTTCAGATACTTCAACGTATCTACCATGATATAAATACTGGAATTGAATTTATCCTCCTCCAGCTTCTCACGGATCTGCTGTGCGTCCCAGCCCGCTGCTGCAAGAGTCTGGGCATCCTCGACAGACTGACGCATTGTAACAGAGATTCTCTGATTATTTACGACCTGAACCTTCCCATCATAGTCCTCTGCGAGAAGCCTGGCTGTCTGATAAGAGTTGGAAAGACCACTGGAAAGGGGAATATACACAAGCTCATCATTATCCTTGAGAACCTTATCCCACAGATCAGTGACTTCAGAGGGCGACGGCTGCGATGTGGAGACGCTGACATTCGGATCCTCAAGTTCCTTAAAAAACTCCTTCTGCGTGATATCAATATCCTCACGTACAACCTTTCCATTAATCAGAAATGACATCGGAAGCACATATACACCAAGCTCCTTTGCCATAGACTGTGTGATACCGCTGTTACTGTCCGTTACGATCGCAACCTTTGCCATGCGATGTTCCTCCTCATAGTGCTGGTGTTTCCTGTACTGCTATAGCAATAGCTCTGTTGTGATCTCTCTATTGCTATCTGCTTTCTTCTAAAAAAACCGACTGTTTATAAATCCGCCCACGCAGATAAATAATACCATAGAAAGCTGCTAATATGCATTTTTCGGATTTGATACTCCACTTCTGCATTATTCTACAATAGTAAGAAAAAAAATCCTATCCCCACTTTTGTAAATTTGTGTCTCCCTCCAGTTTTCAAAAAACCGCAGGAAAAGTCCTGAAGTTCTGCTAACGGATCAGAAGGAACACAACACCTGCCAGCAGCAGAAGGCCGGTTGGGAGCAGAATCTGAAGCAGTCTCTTCTCCTCCATGCCCTCTTCAATGAATGCTGGCTTTTCCCATGCCGTGGATCTCCGGATCAGCCAGAACCCAATATAGATGAGGATCGGTATTGGAATCCCATAAAAAATAAGCGAGACACCCACAGTCTGTGCAGACACCGCATAGGATGCCGCTGAGGCAGAGACATCTGCCGTAAAATAAGATACAAGTATAAGAATGCCGTTATACAGAAAATGGAGAAGACAGGTATAGAACATATTGTCCGTCTCCAGAAGGATCCAGGCCATGATTGCACCGATCATTCCGGGAATCCACCAGCGGATCGGGTACAGATGGAAGACACCAAACAGAACACCACCCATCAGAATGATCTGCCATCTTTTTCTGAAGCTCGTGCGCATACCGGAGAACAGGACGCCCCTGTGCAAAGCCTCCTCACAGATTGCAGGCATCAATGCAGTCAGAAAAATCTGTGCAGGCAGACTGAAGGCTGTTTCCGCCTCCATACCCTCACTGATGCGTTCCAGAGCCTCCGGAGCAAAATACAGTTCCAAAACACTTGCCGTATTTGCGATCAGATAGCAGGCTGCTACCAGGACGAGTACACCAAATACGGCGGAGACAGCCGGCTTCCTGAACGGAAAGACATCTCTCAGATCAGCCTTCATAAACCATGCGAACAGAACTGCTGCCACCAGAAATTCGAATTCCATCATGAAGGAGTCAAATGCCTGGCTCCCTGTCAGCAGATATGTCCATCCGTTGGTCAGAATCCACACCAGCATCAGAACGACAAAGAACACCAGACATTGCCAGAATTTCAGCTGCCGCTTAACCTTTGGCTTTCGCATTCCCAAAGGGGCTGTTCCGGCAATACTGTCATAGGGTACCCACTCATGCATTTGATAATTTACATTATGATTCTGCATCTGATTTTGCATCTGATTCAATTTCCCCAAGCTGCTCCTTAAAAGATTTACGTCTCTTTGTTCGCGTGATTTCCATAATATCCAGGGCGGTAATATCGATGACCCTTGGTCTGGCTGGATCATTTTGAAATGCCTCCCGCATCCGGGCCGTCAGATCTTTCTGTTCACCCGGTTCCTTCATATTGATGAAATCAACCAGTATTGTACCCGAAAGCTGCCGCAGGCGGATCTGCGCGGCAATTTCAGCTGCCGCCTCTTCATTAGTAAGACGGACCAGTTTTGCATAATTTTTGTTTCCTGTGTACCGCCCGGTATTTACATCGACAGATACAAAAGCCTCTGTCTGCTCAATGACCAGAAAGCCTCCGGATTTCAGCCAGACCGTTCTGCTCTTCAGAGACGCAAAAAGGGTAGTCATATTGTAAAGCTTGTACAGGTCCAGCATCCGGTCTTCATAAAGAACAGCTTCGGGTCTGTCTTCCTCTGAAAATGTCGCCGCAATATAGGCATCAAGCTCCTGCTTCGTCTCCGGATCATCTGTCACAAGTCTCTTGAGAGCATGCGCCGGACACTGCTTCAGAAGATAAACCGCATCGCTCTCCGTCCGGTACAGGCAGGAATAACAGGTTCTCTCCGGCCCGTGCTCCAGAATTCTGATAAAACCGGAGGACAGACTCTCCCATTCCATCCGCAGCTCCTCGTCAGAAGCCTCCGCCGCATTTGTGCGCACAATAACACCGAATGCTCCCGTGCACAGCGGCTGAAAGAAATGCTGCAGCCTTTCTCTGTCTGCCTCTTCAAGCTTCCTGGAAAAATTCAGCGTCTTCCGGTCTTTCGTGAGAACCATGAACCTGCCCTGCAGCAGCAGAGAGGTCGTCAGTCTTGGAAGCTTCTGCTTCAGCGCCTCCTTTTCGACCTGAACGAGTATCTCATCGCCCTCCTTCAGCTGTTGATCTTTTCTGCTGTGGGAAGGAGGAAGGGGCAGATATCCGTTCTGGTCCGGTGTAAAGCGCACAAATGCTGCGTTCAGACTCTGCTGGATATGCTCTACCCTTCCCACATAGATATTCCCAAGAATGGAACGGCTGTCCTTCCTTCTGATGTAAAATTCCGCCGGCCTGTCATCCTCATAGAGTACGGATGCCAGACAGGGCACATTTCCAACAGGAAATGCCGCTACGACAATCTTTTTTTCCATCATTTCATCATACATAGCATAACATGATAGCAGGGGCAGATCCGCCCCATCAGTTCTGCTTTTCAGTGCTGTTTTTCAGTGCTGTTGCGTTTTGAAAAAGTCTTCCGGAATCCGGTCCAGAGGCACAAGCTGACGCTGATCCTCTGTCCCGATATCCGTCAGAATATCATTCCGGTGGATCAGAAGGCTATAGGGCGGAAACACAAAACCGGCAAAATCCGCAAAAGCCTGCATAACCAGCTCCGGCTTCAGGTTGCTGACACTTCCGGCTGAAAGGAGAAGGTGAAATGCTGTTTTTTCGGCATCCACCCCCTGCGGATGCTCTGCCAGGACCTGATCATCCAGTTCCACGATTTGCATGTCGTAGATCCAGGGAAGAATATCTGTCTTTTCCTCACTGCGCTTTGTCTTCCGTAGTACCACGATGGAAGGACATTCCAGAAATGCCTGAAGCTTTTCCTGCAGCTGCAGAAGATCAGGAAGTGAAGCCTCACCCTTCCGGAAGCTGACGGTGTAATCCGCCGCACGGACAAGGGTCATGCATTTTTCTGCCTTCGTAATGCCGATTTCCACACAGCTCTCCACATGGATCCCCAGCACCATCTGCGTATTGATCCTGTCCCGGATTTCATCGGTGGGAAGCTCTTCTTTCAGATCCAGATCGAAATATTCTCCGCTGCTGGTCTTCCCAACACCCAGCGGCGCTGCAAAAGACATCAGCATGTGCGGGCTGAATCCCTCAGAGAGCGATACAGGGAGCTCTGCCCTGCGGATTGCCTTCTGAAAATACCGCATCACATCCAGATGCCCGATGAACTTCAGACACCCTGTCTTTGTAAATTTAATTCTGACTCTCAAAGCATACCCCTCCGTTGTAGACACGGCATCCGCATCCGCTGCATCTCTGTCTGCAGTTCGGCGTAACGACACCCTCCTTCGCCCGTTTCCATTCACGGACCAGAAAATCCTTGCTGACATGGCAGTCAATGAAATCCCAGGGAAGAAGCTCTGATGTGTCCCGCTCCCTTGCTGTATAGAAATAAGGATCAATACCGCACTCGGCAAAGCTCTCCTGCCATCTGTTCACATCAAAATACTCTGTCCAGGCATCAAAGAGCGCCCCCTTCTGATAAGCGCGCTCAATGACCGGTGCAATACGACGGTCTCCTCTGGCAAGCACACCTTCAAGAACAGAGATGTAGGCATCATGATAGGTATAACGGATACTCCTCTGATTCGGCATAGCCCGTACCTCGTCCTTCACCATATGGGCCTTATCCAGAAACTCGTTTTCCTTATCCATCCGGGCCCACTGGAAGGGTGTGAAGGGCTTTGGTACAAAAAAGGAACTGCTGGCAGTAATACTGATCTTCCCGTTTCTCTGCTCCTTTGGTATCCCGTCATAATAGCATTCCGCCACCTTCTGACACAGGTGTGCAATATCACGGACATCCTCATCCTTTTCTCCCGGAAGGCCAAGCATAAAGTAGAACTTCACCTTGTTCCATCCACCGCGGAATGCCTCCAGGGCACCCCCGAGAATATCCTCCTCCGTGATGCCCTTATTGATCACATCGCGCATTCTCTGGGACCCTGCTTCTGCCGCAAAGGTAAGGCTGCTCTTCTTGATATCCTGCACCTTGGACATGACATCCAGCGAGAAAGCATCAATCCGGAGTGACGGCAGGGAAATATTGATGCCCCTCTCATTACAGATCCGGATCAGGAAGGTCAGCAGCTCATTGAGCTGTGAGTAATCACTGCTGGAGAGGGAACTCAGGGAAATCTCATCATAGCCGGTGTGCTTCAGCATGGTCTCTGCCTGATGCATCAGCCGTTCCACCTTTTTCTCCCGCAGCGGACGGTAAATCATGCCCGCCTGGCAGAATCTGCATCCACGGATACAGCCCCTCTGAATTTCCAGCACGACCCTGTCCTGTGTCGCCTGTATGTATGGGACCACCGGCGCATCCGGATAGGACACATGATCGAAATCCATCACGATCTGTTTCTGAACCTTTTGGGGCACACCCGCTTCCGTGGGTGCAAAGGAGGCCAGCGTTCCGTCCTCCCGGTAGGTCACCTGATAAAACTGCGGCACATAGATACCATCGATACACGCTGCACGAAGCAGAAAATCCCTGCGGCTCATGCCGGTTTTCTTTTTCTCCTTGTACAGCGCAAACAGGGCATCATATGCGATCTCTCCTTCTCCAATGTAGAACAGATCAAAAAATTCTGCAATCGGCTCCGGGTTATAGGTGCAGGGTCCTCCACCAATGACAATCGGATCATCCTCTGTACGGTCTGCAGCGTGCAGAGGAATACCTGAGAGGTCCAGGATCTGGAGAATATTCGTATAACACATCTCATACTGGATCGTTATGCCGAGAAAATCAAAGGATCGGACCGGGTCCTGGGACTCCAGGGCAAAAAGCGGAATCTTCCTCTCACGCATCACATGGTCCAGATCCGGCCACGGAGAATACACCCTTTCGCACCATACATCCTCCCGTTTGTTAAACATGTCATACAGGATCTGAATGCCAAGATGTGACATGCCAATTTCATATACATCCGGAAAGCACATACAGAAGCGTATCATCTGCTTCAGGTCCGGCGAATCAGACTTGTCTACCGCATTTACCTCATTTCCGATATAACGGGCCGGTTTATCGACAGACAACAGGATTTCATCGCTTAATGCTAATTTTCTCATACCTTTGTTTTCTTATCCTTCTTTATAATACAGAGTGCTTGTACAAAAGACCTATGTTTTTCCTTCTGCTTTCAATGTGCAAAAGGCTCATGCCCTTATCTTCTGCCTTCATTGTGAAAAGCTCATGCTTTTATCTTCTGCTTTCATTGTATAAAAGCGGAGCTGCCAGACTACACAGCGAACTCTGACAGCTCCTACCAAGACAATATTATATATGATTATTCTGCAAAATAAAACACTGAATCTCATCTACAGTACTGCCAGAGTTACTGTTCAGAGGCAATGTCATTTAGTTAGTATCAGATGAGCTAGACTCCTAT
>JBJEMO010000272.1:0-3625 GCA_051879715.1 Bilifractor sp. | reverse complement strand
ATAGATTCCGTCCGTTGTCTGACGGATCCGTTCAACCATCGAGTCAGGGTCTGCAAAGGCCCGGTAGCGTTCCCGATCCTGTGGAAAAATCATATGCGCGCAGAAAGCCTTAAGACCCTTGCGAAGCGGATCATGGTTCTTCAGGCCGCCCTCTATGCCAAAGTTGTTGATCAGGTTATCCGCCGTATCCTTTTCCGGATTCAGGACATGGACATCATCAAACAGCAGCATAATATCTGATATGGATTTGCTGAGCACCTCCCCGATCTTCTGCGTCCGTTCTTCTGTGACATTGATAATGGACATCAGAAAAATGCATCGGTCTTCCTGCCTGACGACAAGTTTTCCCTCCATACGGACAAAAAAGGAATTGTCCGATACATACAGAACGGCTTGTTCACCAGACTGAATCATCTTCTCGTAAAACTCCAGTAATCTGGAATGAAGCGGGTTATTTCTGGCATTCAGGATAAATTCCGAATTCTCTCTGTGAATGCGTCCGATACTGCGCAGCTGTTCCTGTTCATGGCGATTCAGGTACAGATAGCGGATATGGTCATTGGTACTGTCATACTCCATCACGGCTCGCGGTACATCGCTGTCTGTGACGCAGACATCTGCGCAATCATAGAACTTCTTCCATTCGATCGCTTCCCGCGGAAGATTCATATGCCGCATATATTCCGCCATATCCTGTTCAGAAAGAGGCTTTGAATAATAATACCCCTGCATCATGTCACATCCGATCTCTTTCAGAAAACGCACATGTTCTTCTGTCTCAACCCCTTCTGCCAGCGTCCGTATACCAAGATTCTTTGCCATATGAACAGAACTTTTCATGATCTCCCTGGAGGTATTGGTAAACGACTTCAGAAACCCCATATCCAGCTTGATCAGATCCAGCGTATAGTCGTTCAGAAAACTCAGGGAAGAATATCCGCTTCCGAAATCATCCATCCAGATCGAAAATCCGTCCGATCGAAGCTCTCTGACAATAGAGGTCATTTTCTCCTTGTCCATGACAAGCAGACTCTCCGTAAGCTCAAGCGGAATCAGATCATGACGGATATGGTATTGATCCAGAACTCTCCTGGCATATGCAGCCATATCAATCATTTCAAAATCCTGCCTTGAAAGGTTGACTGAAATCGGTCCGACCCCCAGGCCTGCATCGAGCCGGCTGCGCTGCAGCATTGCTGCTTTCTCCAGAATGAAGCAATCTACCCGATAGATCAGTCCTGTCTTCTCGAGGATTGGCACAAATGTACCGGGCATCAGAGTCCCGTATTGCGGATCTTTCCAGCGGGCAAGGGCTTCGACTCCGGAAAAAGTATTCGTGACCGTCCGGATAATCGGCTGAAAATAAGGGGAGATCCATCCCTTTTCCAGTGCTTCATCCAGATGCGAGACTATGTATTGATCCATATCATGTGTATCCATAAACGAATATTCCTCTTCCCTAAAATAACTGGTCGCGTACCATCAGAGCAGCATGCAATCATTTCATATTATGCTTCATACTCCTGCCTCTCTCGTAAAGCATTTCTCCTTTTCCGGCACCCAACACAAGCTCCAGTGAGAATAAATTCTCACACAAAATATATGTATTATTTTACTCCGGATATATAATTTCCACAACGAATTATCACACACTTCACCTGCTACTTTCAAAAACAAAGATTTTTTAGCCGCTTTGTATATCGAAACACATGTCGTTTTTCTGTAACACCAAAAAGGCTGCACCATCTTTAAAATTTTTTCTTGGGTTGAGCAGAATGTACTATAAGTGACGGCTTATTTCTGTTACTACAGCGGAGCAGGCCCCGCCGGCAGCCTCTATAGTCAGGTAGTGTTCCGCCTTTTCGTTGACCAGCACCTTGCCTGAAGCGGGAAATTCTTCGTCGGATGCCCAGAAATTTACGGTCACCGGGAACATAGGCGCGTACGGAATGACTGCGCTGACATCTGACTTTCCCGGCTGAATCCTGCCGCCAGCTTTCCTGCATGCCCGCGCGAAATGTTCAGGGGAGATATTTCCAAAATTTCGCTGAAACATAGTAGAAATATCCTTATTAAAGCCATACCCTCTGGAAAGTCCACCACTCATTTCTGACAGAGAAATCCACTTATCCGTCAGGGGGCATCCATCTGCGGTGTCCATATATTGCAGAATGGTCAGATAGTGCCACATATCCAGAGCCCGGTCTATGGTGAAATCCGGATAATGAACGCGGAGTTCCATGCCCAGACTTGGGACGATAAAATCCTGCGCAGCTTCGTCAAAAGTGATGGCTGCTTTTTTACACAATGTCTCTATGCTGTATTTCTTCAGCTTTTCCTGTGCGGGCTTCAGCATAGTCAGCAGATATTTCTGCTGTAATTCTTCTTTATTTGATCTATCCATTATTCCACCTCATCAGTATCACAAACGAACTTGTATATAAGGTAAAGCTCTTTGAAACAGAACAGGACAGTACCTTCTCTGTATATTTTAAACTATAAGCAGAAAAGTAAAAGCAAAACTCACGAAAAAAATACTGATCCTCCTTCAAGAAACACCATCATACAAGTTCAACATGATTCGAAAAGGCCTGCTTCTTCAGCCTACTCACAGTCTATGTATGCGTCCTCAGCTTACAGAAAATCCTTTCGACTATTTTCTGAACTTTATTTCCTTTTTATCTTGACTGTTTACTTTTCAGATGCTATTATTTGAACAAAAGTTCCCGAATGTATGTTCTTGATTGTGTCGGGACTGACCTGTGTTTCTTTTCAAGAGGTTTTTGGAATTCTCGTGTCCAGCGACTTGCAAACAACCTCCTATATTTACCTGAGTTACACAATCTATATGGAGGGAAATATGCCTAGAAAAAAAGAAGAAAGCATCCAGCTGACGTCCGAATCGACTATTGGGGACAGAATTCACGCTCTGCGGATCGCAAACGGCCTGAGCCAGACTGACCTTGCCCGGAAAACTGAACTCACATCCAGAGTCATCCGCTATTATGAAGCCAACGAAAAGACCCCGGGTGTTGAGGCGCTTCAGAAAATCGCCAAAGCACTGAATGTCTCTATCTCGTATTTCATGGACCAGGACACATTTGATCACGAGTTGAAAAAAGAGGCGTTTCTGGATGAAGTAAAGGACAAATACGGATCCAGAAGCCGGGCAAAAGCAAGAATGATTGTGAATGACGCACATGCCTATCTCGCAGGAGGCGGCCTGTCCGATGAGGACCGCCGGGCCTTCATGGATGAAATGATGGATCTGTTTAATGAAACGCAGCAGATGGCGAAAGACAAATTCACCCGGAAAGATCTGCGTAAGTAATCTTTCTATTTAAAGCTGCATTTTTATGTAAAGGGAGGACTTTTCCTTGATTGACAATCCAATCCGGGCCGCCAACTATGCCTATCATAAGTACAACACCCGGAACCCTTACGAAATAATCGATGCAAAGCACATTTACCTGAAACACACAGACCGGTTTCAGCATCTTCTGGGATATTTCAAAGGAATGAACGGCATACGCACGATCTGTCTGAACCAGAAAGCCTCTGATCAGGACCAGCTGGAAGCAGCCGGCCATGAGCTCGGACACTGCTATCTTCACTATGCAGGAGG
>JBJEMO010000271.1:0-3635 GCA_051879715.1 Bilifractor sp. | reverse complement strand
ATCTGATAATCCGCCGTTGTCTTTATGAATTACAATGATTCGATCATCTTTCCGCTCCCACTCATCGCACATCCGTGGACACGAATCTGGAGATCCATCATCCACCAGAATAATTTCAATGTCTTTGTAAGTCTGGTTCACCAAACTCTGTACACAATGGTTCAGATATGCCTCCACTTTATATATTGGTACAACAATAGAAATCTTACCCATTTGTCTGTTCTCTCTTTTTTATTATCTTTGCCGGCACACCAGCAATTACAGAGTTCGCCGGAAAAGATCCCGTAACAACTGCATTTGCTCCAACCACACAGCCATCCCCAAGACTTGCTCCATCAAGAAATACAGCACCTGCGCCAATCCAACAATTATTTCCTACGCGTATTCCTTTATGTGTAACGCCTTGCTCTCTGATCAGTCTTGTCGTATCTAAATAGTTATGATTCTCAGAATGAAATCGAATATACTGACCTGCCATCACATCATTACCAATGGTAATGCCACCTGCAGCTCCGAAATAGCAGTCAGAACCAAACGTACTTCTATCGCCGATTCTTATCCCCTTTCCCAAATGTTCCAAACTGCCAGTAGCTTCTAGCTTTGTGTTTTCGCCGATAACACAATACTTACCGATAGAAATTCCATCTGTAGAAAGAGCATCTATTTTTACGTAATCTCGAACCTTAGTCTTCCTCCCAATGGACAACATGTTTGTGCAATATAATTTAACATGACGTCCGATAAATACCCCCCTGTAACGTCTATATCTACCCCTTATCAACATCCAACCATATTTTAAGCACAACCTAAAAATATAGGAAGTGGGGATCCTACTATCCAGTTGGAAATCACCCTTTCCAGCAATCTGCATCAGCTTACTTCTGATATCCATCTGCAATAATCTCCTCACACATATGCTGCTCCGTCTTCATTGGTTCTGCTTTAAGAATTGCTTTATTCATCCGACTTAATCTTTCCGGTGTCAAAGATCTAATTACTTTTGATAGTTCTTCTGCATCATGGTACACAGTTCCACCACCTTCAGGAATAATGTCTTTAGCGCCGACATGATCGCTCACTATAACCGGAACTCCGAAACTCAAAGCTTCTTGAACAGTATATCCAAATGTTTCATACCAGACACTCGGTGTAATAACTACGTCCGTATGTTCCATTATATTCTCTAACTGAGAATAGTTATATCTGTCATGGCATTTTATATACGGCGACAACTCTACACTATCTGAATCAAATCGAAAGAATACATTGAGTCTAAAATCCTTTTTCGTTTCATACAACTGATCAAGAACCTTCTTGAGATAAAAAAAACCTTTGGCACCTCCCTGATTACCCAAATAAGTCAGCTTCAACAAAGACGTAAATCTCTTTTCTTTTCGATGATCAGCTATGTCCGAATGAGTAATTGTAATGATTTTTCCAGCATGTGTCCCGAAATATTTGTCGTAAACCGATTTCGTAATCGAGCTGTTATAATGAATAAAATCCATAATCTCAAACATGGACTTGTAGTAGTTCCTAAGAGCCTGATAGGAAGAGATGCTTACAAACGATTTTTTTCCCTCCTGCATGCTGTCGCCACTCAAGTATTCATCTCTGTGATGCTTTCTAAGTTTCTTTACCGCATCACTGTCCTTCAATGCTCTATATAAAGGTGACTGCAACATTTCAATTTTTCTTAATGACAATGCCGTTACATTACACTGCGGACACGAACCACACGAATCTGCATCCGGACATACCATCTCATCTCGAAACATAGTTACTTTGGGACAAATCGGAAAGAAATCATGTGTTGTAAATACAATCCGTATTCCTAGCCTCTTCGCCGCAGTGAGCAGACTTCTGTGCAGTCCCATCATCGTATGAACATGAATCACATCTGGTTTCATATTCTCCAGGAAACTTTCATATACGCGCTCATCGCCTTCTACTGTAAAAGCAGATATCTCCACAATTCCTTCATCATAGGACACTGGCGTTGGATTGATAACCTCAAAATTCCCGATTCCGTCTACAGATTTATGCCGCTTAATTCTATTTTTTCGACCCAGAATTTCTATCTGGCCCGGCCATAACAAAGCGACCTGGTTGCCTTCTTTTACCTGTTCCTGCATAAGATCCATGCAAAATTTTGTAAGTCCGCCAGTACGATATGGTGGAAATCCTAATGAGTAATGTAATATATTCACTCCACCATCTCCATTCTCATTTGCTTACGAAGATCTCTTCATATCTGTCAGCTATAAACTGCCAGCTATATGCATCCCTGATTCTCTGCTTCGCCTTGCGGCCGAATTCTTCGATCTCTTCTTCGCCCATTGCGTCTGCTCTGTCGATCAGCCCGGCCAGATCGCCGTCTTCTTTGCTCCAGTACAGAGCAGCATCCTCTCCTACTTCCTCGTTGAAACCAACGTTCAGCAGGAGATTCAGCTTTGTGCTTCCAAGTGCCTCGAGAAGGCTCGGATTTGTGCCTCCGACAGAATGGCCATGAAAATATCCATACGCGTTCTCACGGATCTTCTTCAGCAGTTCCTGATCATATACAGTACCGACGAATTTGATTCTCGGATCCTTCTTCCAGGCAAGCTTTTCATCAAGCTCAGCAAGAAATGCCTCATTTTCCGTCGTGATGATTGCAAAGTCCTTCGTGCTGTGGCTCTTCATGAATTCCCGAATCATCGTCTCAAAGTTATTCTCCGGAACGAAACGGCCGACGACCAGATAATACTCACCGGCCTTCAGATTCTTTTCCTGAAGCCACGCTGTGAATTTCGGATCGTTGTCTGCCAGCATGCTTGGTCTGATATCAGCTCCATAGGCGATGAATGTTGTCTTCGGCTTAAACTGTCCGTATTCCTCTTGGATGTACTTCTCAATATTCAAGGAATCACAGACCAGAAGGTCTGCATGCTTTACCATGCCCTTCTCTGACGTTTTCCAATACTTTCTGACCGGCTTGGACCACTTGGCGCGCATCCACTCGTGACCGTCAGGATTAACAAAAACTTTTCCTCCGAGCTTATGGATCTGGTTCACATACTTCCCGACAAACGGTCCGATCCGGCAGGCAAGAATATAGACAATGGGATGCTCTGTGTTGTGCCTTTGAATGTAAGAAATACACCATTTGAGTGCGGCAATATCATAGTAAATAGCCTGTGCGGCACCAATCTGCTCCGGAACGTGAATCTTAAAACAATCCGCATTGTGATAGACAAAGCGGTGCGCATTTTTCGTCTCTGCACCGTTCAGCTTTGTCTCATCCATCGCGCCCTGCCCGTTTTCCTTGCAGGCGATGTGATATCTGATATTTCGATTGTCCTGGTGATACTCCGTCAGCTTATCAAGGAATGTCTCGTAGCCACCGTCATTTCCCAGCCCCTTTGCGCCTATAATAAATACATGCTGTACTGCCATCAAATCTTCCTCTCGTTTATATTCCGACTGCATTTCTTCATATCGACCTTACTTCGCCCCATTATCTTTCTTAAATGCCTGCAGCACTGTCTTCGCGATAATCTTGATGTCCCCGCCGACCGACCAGTTGTCGATGTACTGACAGTCGAGGCGGACGACTTCGTCGAAGTCCTTGATGTCGGAGCGGCCGGAGACCT
>JBJEMO010000270.1:0-3662 GCA_051879715.1 Bilifractor sp. | reverse complement strand
GACTCCGCTGTATCCTGTTACAACCTCATACTCTTTAGCCATTCCAAGGCAGCAGACCGCCTCATAAAAGCTGTCCAATACGCAGCCTCTCGTATCATCGATACCGGTAGGCTCAGCCGTTACCGTATCGAGCAGCACCACTTCTTCTTTTAGGGGAGATACTGTTACTGCATCAACCAGGCTGTCGCTGCGGTAGTTTCCCTGCGTACATTCAATGCAGCAGGCGTAAAGTTCGCAATCTCTATCCTCACCATCTATTGTGACATCATAAGAATATGCATACTCCGCAAATGAAACTTCAGGCGGCTTTCTCATGCACCCGTCAAATGTTGTCATGGAAAAGCTGCACTCATCTTCTTTTTCAACAAAGCACGGAATTCCCCGGACCTCTATACGGAGTTTTCTTAACCTCATTATCTGCTCTCTGTTAAGGGGCATAAATATTCCCCTTGAAAACGGCATTGCACTTTCAACATTATTAAAGACAACAGCATCAAAGCAGATGCGCCTGCCCTTCGCCGATGATACCTGCAGGACATTCCCGTTTCCGTCTTCTGCCGTTACTGTGGCATGAGGCTCTTTAAGAAGTGTGGGAACGGCCCTGGCTTCTTCATTTAGCGAGGTCTTTATTTTGAAGTAAATAAAGAGTCCCTGCGGCGGCAGCTGCATGCTTTTCAGCGCATCAATAATATCTTTTCTTATTACCATATCCACTTGACTTCCCCTTTCTTGTCCTGCTAATATCTTAATTATATGTAAAATGTAATTGGTACGTTAGTGCAAGTGTCATTTTTGTAAATGTGTATCCCTCTATAATTAATATACGAATTCAGTTTGGTTTTTGGGGAATAGCCTTTTCCATAAGAAAAAGCACCCTTTATAGGTGCTTAATATTCTGAATTATTCTGCTGTTAGTGTCGGGCAAACAACCCGTTGTGTATTTTACTTGACTGCTTACAGCTCCTAATGACTAATACTATCCCACATATTTGTTTTTCATTTCTTCTAAAAACGCAATCGCCTTTCCTCTGTTTAAGCCTGTTTTGTGTACATCATAGTATCTCACATGATACATATCCCCCATACTGCAGCCATCAAACCAGCAATCCAAATGAATCTCTTTCCCAAAATCAAATCTAATAAATCCACCGTCATAATCCCATTCCGGATTCCAATGGTAACGAATATTTGTCAAGTCACTAATCTTTAATGGAAAAGAGTCCCCCATAAGTACAAGATTCCCGTCAGCATCACAACCAAAATCTGCCACACAATCTGGATCCGTGGAAACCAAACACCATGTTAAACACACTTCACTCACATCACTTGCTTTTACCAAAACTTGCTTCATTCGTTCTTTATAAATTTCATTTGTCATAATATGCATAACTCCTCTCTTAGCGCGTTTTACTGCCGCTTATACTTAATCCTATTTTACCAGTTCCGTATTTTGTAGTGCAACAGTCATTGAATTCTTAGCTAAATTGATATAATGCCTTTTAGACGCCATATGCTATGTTAAAGCCCAGAATGTTCAGCCACTACGAGCTCAGTTAAATCAGCCAATCTCAGTCCATTTAAAAGAACCAATCGCCCTGAACTCAACTACTTAATCAGATTTCTGTTTCTTTCTACTCGGTTGGATCTGAGGAGCTCACTTTGCAGGTTTTAAGCGCTATGTTTTCGAGCCTTTTTCCTCTAAAACTGTCTCCGCGAATATTGAACACGGTTGCGTCATCGAATATCCTGTCCAGTGCACAAAGAAGGTCATCATCATCACTGAAATTCTGTTTCCAAAGAGATGGAGCTTTGTTGCTTGTAAATATGATGTTGTTTGTGCCTTCACGATTGTATCTTCTGTCAATCATATCGAAGAACAATCTGGTATTCTCCTTATCGAATTCACAGTGACCAACTTCATCAATTATTAGGCATGCCGGCCGAATGAGTCCATTCAGACACGACGCTTCCTTGCCGTTTCGCCTGGCAGTTGTGAACTTATCCCTCAGTTCAGACATCTTTATGAAATATGTTTTGAGTCCGTTCTGACAGCACTCATATCCATAGGCCTGTGCCAAATGGGTCTTTCCTGTTCCCGGAGGACCTATGAATGCAATGTTCCTGTGAGAACGAATGGCTGTTAGTGACGGCAGTGCCTTAAGCCTGTCCACGTGTTTCCCATTTATGGCTTCAAAGTCAAAGTTTTCGAATGTCTTTGGGGCTTTAAGAGGCAGCCTGCTTGTTCTCAGATACATTTCTATGGTATTGCGTATCTTCTTTTCTTTTAGATACTGCAGCACTTCATCTACCGCATGCATCTGTTCTGTGCTGTAACCACGTTCTTCTGCCAGATTTGTAAGTTCCAGTTCATCCAGATCAAGTTTCAGTATCTTAATCGTCGATTCCAATTCGCCGAAAGGAAGCTCTATCATAGAATTACCTCCTCGTCAAAATTGAATCTGTCGAAACCAATGTCGCTTTTCGGTTTATCAATCATTTGAATACGTGTAGTCACAGGCGCTGTCGGAAGTTCCTCCGGTATAGATGCCTCTGCGAACTGGTCCGCACAGTAGCTATCCAGTCTGCTCCATGTAACATCATGTGTCACCAGTATTTCTTTGAGATCTGCCGAGTATATGTACAGGGTATATTCTTTTCTGCTTACACGGGCAATCTTGCCTGTATAGCTGTATGGAACACCGAATCTGCGCCCTTCATAGCAGATGAATCCATCAAAAGATATCTTACGAGCCGGAAACAGGTAGAACAGTATTTCACGAGTTTCTCTTAACGGCAGTACCATCTCAGAGCACTTCGATGAATGCAGGAAATCCGGTATGTCATCAATTGACTTTTGGTATTTGGAGTTTTGCTTGTCACACCACATCAGAGCCTGCTCATTCAAATCCGTTATGTTCCAGAACAATCTTCCAGCCAAAAAGTTATCCTTTACGAATCGCATCAGTCTTTCAACTTTACCTTTCGTAAACGGATGTCTCGGCTTGCAGAGCTTGGTTCTGAATCCGACTGTATTCATAAAGGATTCATAATCCTTCTGCCATACAGGATGCCCTTCAAAGTCTCGTTTTGTGACGACACTTTTCATGTTATCGGTCAATATGTACTTGGGAACACCCATCATGTAAAATCCATGAATCATCCCTATGAACAGATTTTCCTGTTTGGCATTGGGGAAGAATTCAATGTACATCTTTCCGCAGTGATGGCATATCATTGCGAAACAGGCGACTTTATACTCATTACCGTTCGGATTTGTGACCCATGTAAAACCCCAGTCCATCTGGTAAGCCTCGCCCGGTCCTGTCCTGTAACGACGGCCTCGGTTTCCCTGCGGATTGACCTGCTGCCTTTTCGCAGGAACCAGATACTTGTGAGCTGCGATATATCTCTTTACTGTGGACAAACTACCTGTATATCCCATTTCGTTCAGTCGGTCGAGGCAAACAACTGAATTGGTCACCCCGATTTTCAACAGGCTGTCAAGTGTAGAAGTGTATCCGCTCAAAACGGTATAGTCTGCCTTTTGACCGCTACGGCCATGCGGTACAGATTTGAATCCATTAGCCTTCATTCTTCGAAGTCTGGCTCTCGTTATCCCAGTACGGCGTTCAAGTTCAGCAAGGTTTACATTTTCAAGCGAA
>JBJEMO010000269.1:0-25514 GCA_051879715.1 Bilifractor sp. | reverse complement strand
GTCAGACGGAGCTTGCAGATGGAAATGGAGCGCACCTCCTCCTTGGTCATCGGAACTTTGTCGCGCAAGAAAGCTGCGTCCGGAACCCCACTGGTGACGATCATGTCCGGATCCGGATTCTCCAGCAATATTACACTCAGTGGAGAAGCCTTATAGTCAGAAAATTCCATGGGCGTGCCGGATACGATTTTCTCTTCCGGATAACCGAGATTTTCACCGATGTGAACCGTTACCTGATTCAGATCATAGCTGATCAGCTTCTGGCAGATCCGGGCGGCACCATCCTCTGTGCCAAGTATGGAGAAGACCTTTCTGTTCCGGCAGATCTCGCCTATTATATTGCAGGTTGTCCCATGCATGCTGGTCAGCTTCACATCCTCCCAGGCCATGCGCAGACGGCCGCAGAAATACACCACCGAGGAAATGCCCGGCAGAACCCGGATGCTGTATTTGGAACCGAGGCAGGTTTCCAGGGCTCCATACAGTTTTTTTGCGCCGCTGAAAAATCCGACGTCTCCGGACATCAGCACTGCAATCCTGTCCGCCTCCGGGTGTGACGCGATGGCTTCTGCAATCTTTGCCGGGAGATATTCCACACAGGTGTCCTGATCCGGCTCTGCAATATCCGCAAGCATTCGTCTGGCACCGATCAGAAGATCCGCCTCATGAATACAGGATGCGGCCTCCACCGTCAGTCCCTTTTTTGTTCCCATTCCGATACCGATTACAGTAATTTCACCCATAGCGTCCCTCTGTTCTGTTATAGACAATTATGCTTTGGAAAGTATATTCAGACACTCTTCTACAGAAATGCCTTCTTCGTTAAGCGGCCTGCGGATGATGACCAGCGTGCAGCCGCAGGCCTTCGCCGCGCTCTCCTTTTCCGGAAATCCGCCTTCCCGTCCGGTATCCTTGGTGACCAGATACTTCGCACCCGTCTGATGAATCAGCGCAATATTCATTTCCTCGGAAAAAGGGCCCTGCATGCAGATCAGATTCCTGCCCGAGAAGCCAAGTGCCGCGCAGGAAGCCACCACAGATGGAAGCGAGAGCACCCGGGCGAACAGACGCTTCTGATAATCCGGAATACCGGTGAAGCAGTGCAGCTCCTTGCTGCCGGTCGTAAGAAGCACGTTGCCGGATGTACCTGCAAGATAAGCAGCCGCCTCCCTGGCACTATTGACAAAAACAGATCCATCCCTCGTTTTTACAGCACCCGATGATGCTGACTGTGTCAGATCTTCCGATGACAAAGATACATGATTTACCGGACTCTCAGATGCCGAAGCCGGATTTTCAGGCAGCAATTCCGGACTTTCAGGTACGGCAGGTTTCATTGTGGTCTGACGCAGCACCCGGATGTATTGCCTGCCCGTCCTCCGGCATGCCTGACGGATGTTTTCCGTTACGGCAGCGGCATAGGGATGGGTTGCGTCAATCACCCATGCATGGGCCGAGGCATGATTTCTGATTTCAGCCTCCATGTCCTCCTCTGTGAGACGCCCGCTGCGCACATCCAGTGATTTTCCAGGTGTAATCAGACTTTTTCCGTATTCCGTAGCAGTAAAACAGCAGACCGACCATCTGGCCGAGTCCTTCAGACTCTCTGCCAGATGATGCCCCTCTGTTGTCCCTGCGAACAGAAGAATATCATACATTTTTGTATCCTCGCGGTGTCACCATGCGTCCGTTCACAACCTTAGTCTGAGAATTTCCTACGAAAACAGTGGTGAACATATTCACGGGCGTGTCTCTGAGCTCGCGAAGCGTCAGAATCCTCATGGATTCCCCCTCACGTCCGATGTTTTCCACAATACCACATACATTGTCCGGACTTCTGTACTGAAGCAGAATATCACAGGCCTTCTGCAGGTAATCGGTCCGCTTGTGGCTCTGGGGATTGTAGATCACAATTGCAAAATCCGCTTCTCCGGCTGCCGCAAGGCGCTTTCTGATCTTGTCAATGGGCGTCAGCAGATCTGAGAGACTGATCAGGCAGAAATCGTGGATCAATGGTGCCCCAAGCACGGCGGCACCGCCAAGCGCTGCCGTGACGCCTGGAATAATGCGGATTGATACATCCGGATATCGCTCACCGACCTCATACATCAGACCGGCCATTCCGTATACACCTGCGTCTCCGCTGCAGATCATGGCGACCTGTTTACCCTTCTCTGCCTCCTCAAAGGCAAGTACGCAGCGATCCACCTCCTTGCGCATCGGTGTGGAAAGGAATTCCTTTCCCGGAAGGTGATCGCGCACCAGATCGATGTACACCGTGTAGCCGATGATGGTATCACAGCTCTGCAGTGCCTCTGCGGCTTCTATTGTCATCTTTTCCCAGGCACCAGGACCGATGCCGATTACATTTATCTGTTTCATATCATCCTCTTTTTCTCCATTGCGTTTCCTATCGTATCCGCAGCTTCCTGTTCAGAAGCGCCACCGCCAGCGTTACGCCGTCATCCGAGACCTTCCGGATAATCAGATTACCCCCGCCGTCACACACAGCGCTTCGCTCACATACATTATCGGTACCAGTTGTCTTCTTCACAAATTCTGACTTTGTGAAATTACCCTGCACTGCGTTCAGCTCTTCCGTTGAGAAAGTATGCAGGGGCACAAAAAGCGTCCGGCAGAACTGCAGAAGCCCCGGTTCATCCTTTTTCAGATCGATGCTGGCAACGGAAGCGACAGCCTCCGGATACAGACTGTACTGCCTAAGCGTATCATCTACCAGCTTCTGGATCTGAAAGGCCGGCGTTCCCTTCTTGCACCCGATGCCAAGTACCAGGCACTTGGGAATCAGCCACAACGTATGATCGAAATACTGCCTGTTATAAGATGGGCTGATGTAGATGCCAAGTGACGTTCCCTCAGCCTCATTTTCCGCGCTCAGTGCCCTTGCCGCATCCAGCTTGTCAGACCAGTAAATTCCCTCAGGCAGATCTCCCTCAACAGGAAAATTTGTGTAAAAGCCCACCGGCTCTCCTGCCAGCAGTGCGGCAGAAACCTCTTTGGCATAGGTCATATTCGAAATGACCATGTTGTTTTTTTCCGCGTAGACATCTACCGCAAACTTATGACTCACATCTGTTGCGGTGGTAATGACCGGTACACTTCCCAGCCCCGCCGCAAGATTCTCCACCATTTCATTTGCCCCGCCGATGTGGCCGGACAGCAGGGAAATACAGAATTTTCCCTTCTCATCCACGACAATGACCGCCGGATCCGTCCGCTTGTCCCTGACATAAGGGGCGATGGCACGCACCGCGATGCCCGCGGCACCGACAAAAATGATCGTGTCGCAGATCTCAAAGCATTTGCCGGCCCATTCCTGTACCGGAACACTCAGCTCTTTGAAATTGGTCCCCTCCAGATATTTACCCTTTCCATACCAGTCAATTTCCGGACGTTCACCATTTTCTGTGTCATCATAATCCTGCAACACCTGAATGATCCGCTTCGATACCTCTCCTCCGGACCTTGTAAAACAAATTCCTGCAATTTTCATCTGTAAAAACCCCTGTTATGCAAAATACCCGTTCCGAATATTTGAAGATTGCGCATTGAACCACAAAGCGCATTGTCTGCATGCATCCGGCTGTGCTGTTATCTATGCTGTCACCTGTTCCGCTGCACGGCATGCTGTAAAGTATAAAGAACCTTTACTCTTTACTGCCCTTTCTGAATTCCGTTGAAAATCCCGGATCATAAAGCTTTGACCGGTCATAGTGCGAATGTGTGACGACATCTCCGATGATCATCAGAGCAGTCTTCGTGACATGGTTTTCCCGCGCAGTCTGCGCAAGTGTCCCCACCGTGCACACATAGGCCCTTTCATCCGGCCAGGTTGCACGGTAAACGATAGCCGCAGGTGTATCCTCTGAATAACCGCCTTCTACAAGACGTTTGGAAAGCTCCTCCAGCATGCCTGTACTGAGAAAAACCACCATCGTCGCATGATGTGCCGCAAAGGACTGGATACTCTCCTTCTCCGGCACAGGCGTGCGGCCTTCCATTCTCGTGATGATGACGCTCTGGGAAACGTTTGGCAGCGTATACTCCAGATTCAGCGCTGATGCTGCCCCGCAGAAGGAGCTCACGCCTGGTGTGTAATCATAGGTAATGCCTTTTTCATCCAGCACGTCCATCTGATCCCGGATCGCACCGTAAAGACAGGGATCCCCTGTATGCAGCCGGACTGTCATCCTGCCTTCCATCTCCGCCTGCTCCATGACATCCAGTACCTCCTCCAGCGTCATCTTCGCTGAATTCCATATGGCACAGCCTTTCTTCGCATACTGCAAAAGCTGCGGATTTACAAGAGAACCCGCATAAATAATGACATCTGCCTGCTCCAGATATTCCCTTCCCCGAACCGTAATCAGATCAGCTGCGCCGGAACCGGCACCCACAAAATGTATCATTGTCTAAACTATCCTCCATCAACTTCCGTTTCATTCTGTAACATTCAGGTATACAAGTCAAAGAACTTCAGCCCTGCACCCGGATTTTTTCGATCAGATCCGAAGCACTCTCTGTCTTTCCAAGCAGTCCGTAATCATTTGAAAAAATAACAGCACCGGTTTCTATTCTGCCCTGTACCCGGGCATTCAGATAAAATGCAATCCGTTCTGTAATATTGTCCATGGTCTTCCTGAAAAGATCCTCATCTTCTGTCCCCCGCAGAATCTTCAGGGCATCCTCAGTCGTATTGGTTTCAAGAATCTCTCGGGCAAGTACCGCATCTCCTCCCGCACGGATAACAGCGGCAGCCATCAGCTCTGCCCTGCAGTCCGCCTCATGAGAATGAGTATTCATGATGCCGCCTGAGACCTTGATGAACTTGCCGATATGAGACACAAAGAGAATCCCGCTGATACCGAGGTCCACGGCCATGTCCAGTGTCTGACCGACAAAATTGCTGCATTTCATCTCATGGGTCCGTACGAGTTCCGGCATCTGTGATGCAAAGCGTTCCCCGTAATTGCCCGGTGTCATCACAAGATAATCTCCGCCATTTTGCTTCTGCATCTTCATTTCCACACGGATGGTATCGATCAGAGCCTTCTCGCTCATCGGCATGACGATGCCGCTGGTTCCGAGAATCGAAATGCCTCCGGTGATGCCAAGTCTGGGGTTGAAGGTCTTCTCCGCAATCCTTCTGCCCTCCGGAACCCGGATCACAACAGAAATTCCGCCCTCATAACCCTGCTCCCTGCAGATCTGCTCCACAGAGCCTGTGATCATCTGTCTCGGAACATGATTGATCGCGGCATTTCCCACAGGCTGATCCAGCCCCGGCCTTGTCACCCGGCCCACACCTTCACCGCCATCGATCCATACGCCTGGCTTTGAGGTCTTTGACACATCCGCATAAATCAAAGCCCCATTGGTAGCGTCGATATCATCTCCGCCATCCTTCCGCACAGCACAGCTCACATTATCCGTATGGCCCGCATCATCCTTGTGGACCAGAATGTCTTCCACCGTAAGTGTGAGATGGATTCCTTTCGGTGTATCCAGATCGATTTTATCTGTCTTTGTTCCCGTCAGAAGCATATAGGTGCCGGCCTTCGCAGCAGCCGCCGCGCAGGACCCCGTCGTGTAGCCCATGCGCAGCCTGCGATGGTCATAAATTACATAGGAATCCTCTAAACCAGTCACTGTGGTTTGCTTCCTGTCTGAGACATTCTCCTCTATGCAGACCGGACAGTTATTCGGGCAGTGCTTTCTGTTATCACCCTTGTAGTTTATTTCCCGATTTTCTGCCATTTCTGTATCATTTCCTCCGAACGTTCAAGCCAGGCATCCATAGACGGATCATCCGGAAAAATCTCCCGGAATGCCGCATATTCATCCTTTATACCCTGCCCGTGCAGAACGCGGTATGCCCCCGCATCACTGCCAAGGGCAATCGGTATGCCAAGATCGCGTCCCCTTCTGATATTACGGCGCATTCCCTGCCAGATCTCCTTAAGCACCGCATCCGGAAAACGGCCGTCTCCGATCAGGTTCCGGACGGTCGAACAGGTGGGCACCCAGACTGCTCCGCCCTCAGCGAGTGCCTGCAGACTCTCCTCAGTCTGGAAATTGCCATGCTCCAGAGAGTCCACTCCTGCCAGTGCCGCATCAATCACACCTCTGCTTCCATTGGTATGACTCATGACTTTCATGCCTGAAGCATGTGCAATATGCACCATCTCCCGGACCTCTTCCCGGGAAAGCCCTTCTTCAGTCAATCCGTCAGGCGTCCTGAATGTCATGATGCCGGAAGTCATGATTTTGATAAAATCCGCGCCCTGTGATTTTGCCCTTTCCACGAGATGTGCGAAGTCATGCATGTCCTCAAAGGGCTCTCCCACAACCCTGCCGTAATGCCCTTTCTTAAAGATCGCAAAAATGGGAGTGATGTATCGGATTCCATATTCCGGAGCCAGCATTTTCGCCAGTGCCGAAACCCCGAAATGGTCTCCTCCGTCGCGCACAAAGGTCACTCCTGCATCCCGGTAAGCCTGCAGGGCTTTACGGATCAGCCTCACATCCGGATGATCGCGATGTGCCTGCACTGCAGAACGGTAATCATATCCATTCATAAAAATATGTGCATGACATTCACCAAACAAAATGCTTCCCCTGTATGCTCCACCCGTCAAAGACTTTGCACGATTGAAAGCCGGATTTCTCCGTCCTTATTCTCCATAGCCACCAGAAAACCGCACCCATTATCCACATGCCAGTCAAAATATCCCCTGTGGGGAACACCAAACCGCTCAAGGATCGCCATGATCGTTCCGCCATGCGCCACTATAGCAGCGCGGCGCACATCATCCGGATCACACGCAGCCTGACAGGCACCGTTTATTGCATCTGTTGTCTGATACAAACCGCCCTTGTGATCTGCGACGCGATGCAGGATGGTTCTCCCATCTACCGGAAGGAAAGAAGTTACCTCCATGAAGGCCCGGCAGACCCGCTCCTGAAAGGATGCCATCGATTCACCTCCTGGAAACGGCAGTGTACCGCCGCTGTCGATCCATCGCTGGTAGTCAGCGTTTCCAGATAGCTCCTGGTAATTCCTGTTTTCAAAATCCCCAAAGTCACATTCACGGAAATCCTGCACCGGAATCTGACAGATGCCCTGGAAAAGGATATCTGCAGTCTCCACACACCGCTTCATGGGACTTACAAAAAGAAAATCCGGCTGTGCAAACCCGATCCGGGACAGAACCTCCCGCTTTTTCTGCAGTCTGCCTGTCTCGGAAGCCAGAAGCGGTTCATCGGTTGTTCCGATATACCGGTTTTCTGTATTTCCCCGGGTTTTTCCATGCCGGATCAGCGCCATTTCCATCATACCGGCTCAGACCTTCTTGATGACGACAGGTATACCGCATACGATGCGAATGACTTCATCAGCCCTGCTGGCAATCTCCGTACAGATCCGTCCGTCTGCCTCACGGAACCTGCGGTCAAAGCTGTCAGCGGGTACAATCCCATATCCCATTTCGTTAGATACAATGATGATGTCGGGATTTTTTTCCAGAAGCTCCTCTGCAAAATTCTCAAGATTATCTCCGTTCTTCAGACTTCTGTTCACAAACTGATGGAAGTGCATAACTCCTCTGCTATGATAGATTTCATTTCTGGAGCAATCCTGACCATCCGCCCACTCATCCGGAGAAATTCCGTACTTTTCCTCCGCGTAGTGCGTTTTTCCCTGAAAAGCACCGCCAATAATAAACTTCATACCATTAACCTCTCATCCACAAAGATCCTATATAATTACCGGCCACCGCCATGATCAGCATCAGCAGCTCTGCGATGGATACAAAAAAGCCGGCAAGATCGCCTGTCATCCCTCCAAAGTAGTGTCTGCAGGTATAGTCGTAGATAAGGAATGCCAGAACAGAGCCAAAGATAATAAAAATACCGGGCAGCGGGGCAATCAGCAGCAAACAGAGATACAACACCGCCAGATATACCACCATAACCCTCAGCACCAGACGTTTTCTTGCATTCTCGCCAAAGGCAGCCGCCGTTCCCTTCGGATTTGCATTGGGAAAGGTGACTACGGAAATGGCTGAATAGGAACGGGAAACCGCGAACATCAGGCAAAGACACGGCGCTGTTTTTCCGGTGACCTCCGATGCAAAACCAAAGGCCAGCAAAAAGTAGACACATGCACCAATGACCGCAAAGGCCCCTACGTGGGAATCCTTCAGGATGCGGAGCCTCTCCTCCCGTGTCCTCCAGGAGCTGAGAGCATCCGTCGTGTCCAGAAAGCCGTCAAAGTGTATACCGCCCGTCACAAGAAACGGGATCACAACCGCCACCGCTGCGCGAAGCAAAACTCCAAAACCGGCAGCCTGTGCGAGCAGAAACCACAGATATTCCAAAAGTCCGATCACCAGACCGATCCAGGGGAAAAAGCACATGGCATACCGCATGCTCTTCTCCGACCATTCGATGTGGGGCATCGGAAGCTTGGAATACATGGAAAAAGCCACAATAAAACTTTCAAAAAACGCTTTCAACCTACAGAACCTCAGTGCTTCTTTGTCATTTTACAGTCAGGGGAATTCCATATACGACCTCCGTGACTTTGTCGGCAAGAAGGCCAAGCTCCTGGTTTACAAGTCCCATGAACTGCTGATACATACGGGTCGCGTTATCATAATCCGCACCGTCTGAATTGATCTCGTTTGTGACAATGACCAGATTTTCAGCTGTATCAAACAGATGATTGATCCCGTCCAGAACGGAATTGACGGCATGGATGCCGGATGCATTCGGAAGAAACATTTCATTGGCCACCAGATTGCCTACGTCCTCCAGAAGGACGTTAGCATGCTCGGGAATCTCAGCCTCTGCAAGATTCTGCGGACATTCCAGGGTCTCAAAATGCATCTCTTTCCTGCGTTCACGGTGTCTGCGGATGCGCTCCGCATTCTCAGGGTCCGATCCGGGAAACATTGTCGCTATATAGATTCTTCTGCCCTCGCCAAACGCGAGAAGCTGCTGCTCCGCAAAAGCCGATTTTCCGCTTCCGGCACCTCCGGTAACTAAATGAATCATTTCAACTCCTTATATGCTTCAATTGCATCCTCTTCGAATGTAGACATCCGGTTATAGACCTCAAGTCCCATGTCAAGGATCGGAAACAGTACCACTGCACCGGTTCCCTCACCAAGGCACATATCTGCATGCAGAATCGGATCCATGCCGAGCGCGTCCATGATCATCTGCGACGCAGGCTCCCTGGACATATGGGAGGCAATCATGTAGCTGCGGGCGGCAGGACAGATTCTGGTGGCAGTCAGAGCAGCAACACCGGATATAAATCCGTCAATCACAACCGGGATTCCCTCTGCGGCGCCTCCGAGAAATACACCAGCCATACCGGCTATGTCCAATCCTCCGATTTTCGCAAGTGCATCAATCGGGTTATCCGGGTCCGGATGATTGACTGCAATAGCCTTTCTGATGGCGTCAATCTTGCGCTGCAGTCCTTCTGAAGTTAGCCCGGCTCCTCTGCCGGTCATTTTCTCAACCGGCTGATTCAGGAAAAAGGACGCGAGTGCACTGCTGGTTGTAGTATTGCCAATGCCCATTTCACCGGTAGCCAGAATCTGATAGCCATCCGCCTTCTTCTCTCTGACCAGTGCGATACCTGTCTCAAGCGCACGCACGGCATCCGGATATGGCATGGCCGGCCCCTTTGTCATATTCCTTGTTCCATAGGAAATCTTGCAGTTCCGGACAACCGTGTCCCGTGCGATACCGATATCGATCGGAAAAATATCCGCCCCGGCTTTTCTGCATAAGATTCCTGCCGTTGCCTTTTCCTGAAGGAAATTCTCAGCAACCTGCGCAGTAACTTCCTGTCCGGTCTGCGTAACACCCTCTTCCACAACACCGTTGTCCGCACACATGGTAACCAGTCCCTTACGCGAAAGGCTGACCCTTGGCGTTCGCTGAATCCCTGCAATGCGGATGATCAGGTCCTCCAGCTTGCCAAGGCTGTGCAGCGGATGCGCGATCGCATTCCAGTGCGCCTGTGCCGCCTCCATTGCCTCCTGATCCAGCGGCTGTACCTTGCCGATCGTCTCCTCCAAAAGGCCGTCATATATATCCAGCTTTCTATCTTCGCTCATCTCATCGCCTCTTCCGGAAATACTGCCTTGAAAATACGGATGTGTGTTTACATGATCTGCAGCATCTGGCTCCGGATCCTTAATCCAGACGTCTTATCATATCTTATTAATAATATTTATTATACAACACATAATAATATTTATTGCGTTATAATATTGATTATGGCACTTATAATAATATTTATTATTTTACCTATGCTGCAAATTCTGATCACGTTACGAAATTCCGGAATCTTCTCCCTCAGATTCCGAGCATTTTGCGGATAACATCCTTCATTTCACTGATTTCCGCCACAGTGCTGTGCCGGATCGGTGCAGACTTGATCTCTTCAATAGCCGCCGGGACCTTAACACCGGACACCTCATGCAGTGCATCAAACTGTTCCAGATCTGTCATCGGATCATACTTCTGCGCATCAATGGCATGGAGCACGTTTCTCGCAAATTTGTACGGACTTGCAGTGGAGGCAATGACAGTCGGTGTACTGTCACCGCTCTTCGCTGTATAGGCGTCATAGACGGTAGCGGCCACCGCGGTGTGCGGATCAATGACATAATGATCCTGTACATAGAGCTTGTGAATGGTGGCGAAAACTTCATCCTCTGTCGCATATCCGCCGACAAAGTCAGACAGCTTCTCCCGCATTTCCGGGGTGATTTCGTATCTGCCACCTTCGGACAGCGCCTTCATCAGTGAGGCTGTCTTCTCTGCGTCCTTTCCTGCAATCAGATAAATCAGACGCTCCAGATTACTGGATACCAGAATATCCATGGAGGGTGAGGATGTCAGAATAAATGGACGGTTCTTGTCATAGATTCCGGTTGAGAAGAAGTCAAAGAGAACCTTATTCTCATTGGAGGCGCAGATCAGCTTCTGCACCGGCAGTCCAATCTGCTTTGCATAATATGCAGCAAGAATATTACCGAAGTTACCTGTAGGAACTACGACATTGATCGGGTCACCCGCCTTGATGGCTCCATCACGGACCAGTGTGGCATAAGCATATACATAGTAAGCAGCCTGTGGTACCAGTCGACCGATGTTGATGGAATTGGCGGAACTGAACTGAATGCCGTGGGCGGCCATCTCCTCCTGCATTTCTCTGTCACCGAAGATTCGTTTTACGCCGGTCTGGGCATCATCGAAATTACCCTTCAACGCCACAACATGGGTATTCTCGCCCTTCTGGGTCCGCATCTGTCTTTCCTGTACGGGGCTCACACCGCCATCCGGATAGAATACGATGATCTCCGTGCCCGGGACATCCTGGAAGCCGGCCATTGCAGCCTTACCGGTATCGCCGGAGGTAGCTGTCAGAATACAGATCTTATTCGTGATATGGTTCTTCTTCGCCGCAGTGGTCATCAGATAAGGAAGGATGGAAAGGGCCATGTCCTTGAAGGCAATGGTCTTTCCATGGAACAGCTCCAGGAAATACGCGCCATCCGCCTTGTGCAGCGGAGCAATCTCCGGGACGTCAAACTTGGAATCATATGCATGATCAATACAGAAGCGAAGCTCCTCCTCGGAATAGTCAGTCAGAAAGAGGGACATAACCTCATAGGCCAGGTCTCTGTAATTCATACGGGAAAGCTCCTCCAGTGAAACGCGCAGCTTCGGAAAGCTGTCCGGAACATAAAGACCTCCGTCACAGGCAAGTCCGTTCAGAACTGCTCTGGATGCCGGAACGTCCTTCTCACCACCTCTGGTACTTCTATACAGAATCTGCATTTAGATAATCCTCCTGTCATACGGAACATGTCCGAAAGCATTAATAGTTGTATTATAGCATAATGTAACTTTTGTGTGAAGTATGGATCTTGTCCGGGCTTTTCTGCGTATTTTGTAAAGAATAACCGTTCTGAAGCCTGCCAGGCAGACCTGTAAACTGTAATTTACATAAAAAGCTGCCACATCTGTCCGGCATAAGCAGGCAGGCTGTGGCAGCCAATGAATCTGTTATCTGTTGTTAATTGCAGTTACAAGTGCATCGATGGAAGCACGGATGATATCCGGATCCACAGCCGCGCCCCATGCAAGACTTCCATCCGGTTTTGCGATACCTACATAGGCAATGGCGTTAGAGCTGGAGCTCTTTGTCAGAGCGTGCTCCTGATAGGTGGTGAGCTGATACTCAAGATTGTGCGCCTTCTTCAGCGCATTGCTTACCGCATCCAGACGTCCGTTTCCTTCAGCCTTGCATACGCTGTATTCTCCAGATCCGAATCTGGAATTGACACTCGCCTCGATCATTCCATTATCCAGCTGTCTGAAATGAACCCCATTGATTGTGAGCGGTTCTTTGACATCTTCGAATTTTTCCTTGAACAGGCTGAAGATCTCGTCCGGCTGCAGCTCCTTGTGCAGGTGATCGGAAAGGTCCTTTGCCGCATAGCCCATGGCCTCCCGCATCTTCTTCGGAAGAATGAGGTCATAATGGGTCTCAAGAACATAGCCTACGCCGCCCTTTCCGGACTGGCTGTTGATACGGATGACATCCTTGTCGTAGCTCCTGCCGATATCTGTCGGGTCAATAGGAAGGTAGGGAACAGTCCAATGGTCCGGATCATGCTCCTCTCTCCAGTGCATACCCTTGGCAATGGCATCCTGATGTGAACCGGAGAAGGCTGCAAATACAAGCTTGCCGCAGTAGGGGCTTCTCGGATTGACATCCATACCGGTAAATTCCTCATACTTCCTGCAGATTTCCGGCATATTGTCGAAGTGCATCTTCGGATCCGTTCCCTGCATATAAAGGTTCATCGCCAAGGTAATGATGTCTACATTACCAGTTCTCTCACCGTTTCCAAACAATGTGCCCTCTACACGATCGGCTCCTGCCAGAACGCCAAGCTCAGCATCTGCCACTCCGGAACCACGATCGTTGTGAGGATGCAGGGACAGCACCACATTATCACGGTATTTCAGGTTTTTGCTCATGTATTCCACCTGCTGGGCATAGACATGCGGCATGGAGAGCTCTACAGTGCTTGGAAGATTGATGATGGCCTTGCGGTCTGCTGTCGGCTGCCATACATCCAGAACTGCGTTGCAGACCTCAAGCGCATATTCCGGCTCCGTTCCTGTAAAGCTTTCCGGACTGTACTCAAAGCGGTAATTCTCTCCGGCTTCTTCTGTAAGCTTCTTCAGAAGAACCGCACCATCCACTGCAATCTGCTTGATATGCTCCTTATCCTTCTTGAAAACCTGCTGGCGCTGTGCGAAAGAAGTGGAATTGTATACATGTACAATGGCATTCTTGCAGCCCTTCAGTGCCTCAAAGGTGCGCTTGATGATATGCTCTCTGGCCTGTGTCAGAACCTGCACTGTCACATCATCCGGAATCAGGTTCTCCTCAATCAGACGGCGCAGAAAGACAAACTCTGTCTCGGAAGCAGCCGGGAATCCGACTTCAATCTCCTTGAATCCAACCTCACAGAGCATCTTGAAAAATTCGATCTTTGTATCAAGATCCATCGGAATCACCAGCGCCTGGTTGCCATCGCGCAGATCAACAGAACACCATACAGGCGCTTTGTCGATGGCATCCTTCTTCACCCAGTCATTGCATGCAACCGGCGGCATATAATACTGTTTCTGGTACTTCTTGTAATTCATCATAATGATCGTCCTCCTGTGCTCTATCTGTTAATATTTCTGTTAATATTCTGAATCTTCTTCATAAGGTTTCTGTGAGATGCTGATATATAAGCTTCGCGTGACCCGTGCTCATACCTGTTGCCTTCGAAAGCCCAGCCAGTCTCTTTCGCGCGCTTCGCGTGCGACGAGCCTGTCTGTGTTTTCGAAGAGCTTTGTTATTTTTACTGTATAAGCTGCGGATTGCTTCGCTGCTTCGCAGCTTTCGCAATCCTACAGGTATTCGCACTTTTCGTCCCGCTTCGCGTGACTCGTGCTCATACCTGTTGCCTTCGAAAGCCCATCCGTACCCTTTCACACGCTTCGCGCGTGACGTGTCCGGATGTGTTTTCGAAGAGCTTATACAGTAAAAAATGGCCTTGCATCCCCTGCAGCTTATGCAAGAGACGTAAGGCCATTTCACCATGCTTTCATTCAGGTAAACCTTGCGCGGTACCACTCTTCTTCACGGTCTCCCGTGCACTCATCGGATACTCTCTTCAAAGATTCATATCCTCACCCCTGTAACGGTGGGTATCCGTCTGCGTCTAATCTTCATACCTTCCAGAATACTGTATATATATTAATCATATATTTATTCATGTATCTGAAGGTATTTCATTTCGGGCAGCCACTCGGAGGTCAGTTCCAAAAGGATCTTCCGCTGCCTTTCACCAGCCGGCAGCTCTCTGTAGTCTAATCTCAGATGTACTACTCCTCGTCAACGTATTTACTGTTTCATACCATAACATTTCAATTATCAAATGTCAATTGTCAATTCACTAACATTTCTCGCCATTTCTTACTGTCCGTTTACGAACGAAAACAGACAAATGAGAAATGTCCCTCCGGCAGACCGAGAATCAGTTCCGCGCCTTCATCTCGTCAAAGACATCTGTAATTTCCTTCTCAGGTGCCGGTGTCAGAAGGCTGACAATCACATTTACAACAATCGCAACGATAAAAGCCGGGAGCAGCTCATAGATATCCCATGCCCCGCCGATCGGACGTACGACGTACTTCCACACAAATACTATGATTCCGCCGCTGATCATGCCGGCCAGAGCGCCATACTTATTGGAACGTCTCCAGAACAATGCCAGCAGAACCACGGGCCCGAATGTTGCGCCGAAGCCTGCCCAGGCGAAGGAAACAATGCCGAAGACGGAGCTGTTCGGATTCCATGCGATACCCACGCCGATCACCGCAATAATAGCCAGACTGAAGCGGGCAATTGTCATCAGCTTCTTCTCATCCAGATCCAGATGGAAAAACTCATGGATGATATTCTCAGATACAGAAGAGGAAGCTGCCAGCAGCTGGGAATCTGATGTAGACATGGTTGCTGCCAGGATACCGGACAGAACGATACCTGCGAAAACAGCAGCAAGTACGCCGTGTTCACTGAGCAGTGAAGAAATCCGGACGATGATTGTTTCTGTAGCAGAGCCCTCCAGCAGCGGAACGACACCCGCCTTGGTCATGCCAAGTCCGACAATACCGATCAGTACTGCAATACCCATGGAAATCACAACCCATACGGAGGCAACTCTTCTGGAGATGATGAGCTTGCTGTCGTCCTCAATGGCCATGAACCGCAACAGGATATGCGGCATTCCGAAATATCCAAGTCCCCATGCCAGCGTAGATACAATCGTCACAAATCCAAAGGGCGAAGCCGTACCTGTGGTCTGATTGTAGGTCTGTGTCATGCTGAAATATCCCGGAAGCGTCTTCGCGTTTGCAATCACGGCATCCATTCCGCCTGCCTGATTGATACCGAAGATCAGGACTATGATCAGCGCCATCGTCATGACAATGCTCTGGATAAAGTCTGTCAGACTCGCCGCCAGAAAACCTCCGGTCAGTGTATAGGATATAATAACCGCAGCACTGATGACCATAGCAATATGATAATCCATTCCGAACAGACTGGAGAACAGCTTTCCGCAGGCTGCAAAACCGGAACCGGTATACGGAATGAAGAATACGATAATGACAACCGCCGCGATCAGCATCAGAACTCTGTGCTTGTCCTTGTAGCGGTCAGAGAAGAAATCCGGAATTGTAATGGATCCGGTTCTTGCTGTATAGCGGCGGATACGCTTTGCAACGATCAGCCAGTTCAGATAGGTACCAGCTGCCAGACCGATGCAGGTCCATCCCACATTCGCCATACCGGACAGATATGCCAGTCCGGGCAGGCCCATCAGCAGATAGGAACTCATATCGGATGCCTCGGCGCTCATCGCAGTGACCAGCGGTCCCAGTTTTCTGCCGCCAAGGTAGAAATCACTGATGTTCTCATTTTTCTTTGCCACGACAAATCCGATTGCGAGCATACCCAGAAGGTACACAATCATGACAATCAGAACGCCGACCTGTGAATTCGTCATTTTTTCTCCCTCGTCTCTTTAGAAAATGGGTATGAGAAAAATGCATATTATTACAAAATCAGATGTATATTATGCGTTTTTCAGATACATTGGTGTAAAGTTTAGCACAGGGAGTTTTCAAACTCAATCCCTTTCTTCAGAAAAGTACGTGCAGGTAAATATTCCATATTTATCTTTTATTATTTTTCTGTATGTATATAATTTTTATATGGTTTGATCTGATTTTTCGTATTTGTATTTCCCGATATTCCGGCGTACACTTTACTTCGATCGATAGTTGATATCTCCAGAAAGGATTGCTGATTAATTATGAAACGACTGATGTCTTATCTGAAACAGCACCTTGCGGCAACCATTTGTGCACCGTTGTTCAAGATGCTGGAGGCTACATTTGAACTGATCGTTCCGCTGATCGTAGCCAGAATGATTGACGTAGGAATTGCGAACCGCAATGTACCCTATCTCCTTCGCAATGGAGCGCTGCTGTTCCTGCTTGGGTTTATCGGTCTTGCCGCCTCTATCACGGCGCAGTATTTTGCCGCAAAGGTAGCAACCAGCACTTCCACCATGATGCGAAACGACCTGTATGAACATATTCAGACATTATCCTGGAAGCAGATCGACAGTATCGGCACATCCACACTGATTACACGGATGACCAGTGATATCAATACCGTTCAGAACGGCGTAAACATGTTCCTGCGCCTTTTTCTGCGATCTCCCTTCGTAGTGTTTGGCGCCATGATTCTGGCATTTACCGTTGATGTGCCAACCGCCGTCAGCTTTGCCATCGTGATTCCTGTTCTGCTGTGCATTATTTTTACAATCATCCTGATCACGATGCCGCTGAACCGCAACGTACAGGCACAGCTTGACAAGATTCTGCGAAAGACAAGGGAAAACCTCCAGGGCGTCCGTGTGGTCCGCGCCTTTAACCAGCAGAAACGGGAGACAAAGGCCTTTGATGCACAGACAGACCTTCTATATAAGAAGCAGCTCCATGTGGGAAAAATCTCCGCACTGCTCAATCCCATGACCTATGTGGTCATCAATCTGGGAATTGTAGCGATCCTGTGGATCGGCGGCAGGCGTGTGAACACAGGTGCACTGACCCAGGGAAGTATTACTGCTCTGGTCAACTATATGACGCAGATTCTGACCGAGCTCGTCAAGCTTGCGAACCTGATCATTCTGCTTTCCAGAGCAATCGCATCCATGAACCGTGTAGATGACGTATTCCAGATGCAGAACACCCGTGTAGACGGTACGGAGGCATTCCCTGAAGGTTCTGATGGTGCTTCTATCAGCTTTGATCACGTCACTTTTTCCTATCAGGAGGGTACTTCGCCTGCACTGGCGAATATCTCCTTCCATGCTCCTGCAGGCTCAACTCTTGGCATCATTGGTGGTACCGGCTCCGGAAAGAGTACGCTGATCAATCTCCTGCCACGGTTCTATGATCCCGACAGCGGATCAGTATCTATGAATGGTACAGATGTCCGCAAAATCCGTGAAAAGGATCTCCGGTCCCATATCGGTCTTGTGCCCCAGAAGGCCGTTCTTTTCCAGGGTACCCTGCGTGACAATATGAAGTGGGGAAACGAGGACGCAACCGATGAACAGATTTATAAGGCGCTTGATATCGCACAGGCCAGAGAATTCGTTGATCAGAAAGGAGAAGGACTGGATCTGCCGATTGAGCAGGAGGGACGGAACCTGTCCGGAGGTCAGAAACAGCGTCTGACAATCGCCAGAGCTGTGGTCCGTGACCCGCAGGTGCTGATCCTGGACGACAGTGCATCCGCCCTGGACTTTGCCACAGATGCGAAGCTGCGGAAGGCCATACACAGCGGAATATCCCGGCGGACGGTCATTCTGGTATCCCAGAGAGTGAGTACGGTACGGAGCGCAGACCAGATTCTGGTGCTTGATGACGGAAGGCTTGCCGGCAGCGGGAACCACTACGAGCTTCTGAAAAATTGCGAAATTTACAGGGATATCTGTGCATCCCAGATGACACCGGAAGAAATTGCAGAAGACCTGAAGGGAGGTGACCAGTAATGTCTGAAAAAATGAATACCGGCTCAGAAATGAACAAGGTATCTGACAAAGCAACTGATCCGGAGGGGTTGAAAAAGCAGCGCAAGCAGAATACACTCAGGCGGATCATTCTTCATGTGAAACCATACCGTGGTTTTGTGATCCTCTCTCTTCTGCTTGCCGTTCTGTCCGTGACACTGACACTGCTGATTCCCATTTATATCGGAAACGGCGTGGACCTGATTGTATCAAAGGGGCATGTGGACTTCCCCGGACTGTTCCGGATTATCCGAAAGATCGTGCTGTGCATCATCATCACAGCAGCAGCCCAGTGGACCATGAACCACATCAACAACAAGATAACCTACCTCATTGTGCGTGATCTGCGCACAGAGGCCTTCCACAAGATACACAGCCTTCCCCTGTCCTATATCGATGCACATCCGACCGGAGATCTGATCAGCCGTGTCATCACCGATGTGGAGCAGCTCTCGGATGGTATTCTTCTGGGATTTACCAACCTGTTCACCGGCATCGTGACCATCGCAGGGACCATCATTTTCATGCTGACACTGCAGCCTCTGATCACGCTGATTGTCGCCGTGCTGACGCCGCTCACCTTTTTTGCAGCAAAATTCATTTCAGAGCACTCCTTCCGTTTCTTCCAGAAGCAGTCTGATTCCCGGGGAAATCTGACGACGCTGACCAACGAGATGATCGGGAACCTGACAGTGGTCCAGACCTTCGGTCATGAAGCGGCGGCCCTTGAAGAATTCAAACGGCGCAGCGAGGAGCTTGGAGAGAACAGTATGAAAGCGACCTTCTATTCCTCTCTTACGAACCCGGTAACCCGTTTTCTCAACACACTGATCTATAACGGCGTTGTCATCGCCGGCTGCCTGCTGTGCTTTCTCTCGCCCCTTGGCGCCTCGCTTCTGACAATCGGGAAACTGACCAGCTTCCTTGCATATGTTAAGCAGTACAGTCAGCCCTTTAACGATATCACAAACGTGATTACAGAGTTCCAGAACTCCATTGCTTCCGCCGCCCGCGTATTCGAAATGCTCGATGAAATTCCTGAACCCGCTGACGATCCGGATGCCATCACACTGGAGCAGGCAAAGGGTGCGGTACAGATCAGCAACGTAGCCTTCTCTTACACCCCGGAGCGCCCACTTATCGAAAATCTGAATGTAGATGTAGCCCCCGGAAAGCGCATTGCCATCGTAGGACCGACAGGCTGCGGCAAGACCACCATTATCAATCTGCTCATGCGCTTCTATGATGTAAACAGCGGCTCCATATCTGTGGACGGGACTGATATCAGGAAAATCAAAAGGCTGAGTCTTCGGGATAATTACGGTATGGTGCTTCAGGATACCTGGCTGATTGCAGGAACCATCCGGGAGAATATCGCCTATGGAAGACCGGATGCAACCGATGAGGAAATCATCGCAGCGGCCAAAAAAGCATACGCCCACAGCTTCATCATGCGTATGCCCAAGGGCTATGACACTGAAATAGAAGAAAATGGCGGTAACCTTTCCGCCGGCCAGAAGCAGCTGCTCTGCATTGCCAGGGTTATGCTGGACCTTCCGCCGATCCTGATCCTGGATGAGGCAACCTCTTCCATCGATACGCTGACTGAGATCCGGATTCAGAAGGCCTTCGATGAGATGATGAAGGGCCGGACAAGCTTTGTCGTGGCACATCGTCTGTCCACTATCCGGGATGCCGATGAAATCCTCGTAATGCGTGACGGTCATATCATTGAACAGGGCAATCACGAACAGCTTCTGGCAAAGAACGGATTCTACAGCCAGCTGTACCATGCACAGTTTGAGCGAAGCTGAAACAGAATGTATCTATATTGTTTGTATCACCAAGAAATGCTTCTGTTACTTAAGAATTAATTGAAAATTCCTCACCGTATCTGCGAAACAGTTGGAAATTTTCTGATAAACCTTGTGGAATATACAGTAAATTCCAGATTTCTGTTAAGAAAAAGGAGTGCCGATGGACCTGAAACAGATGAAATATTTCCGGGCGGTTGCGGATGCCGGAAGCATCAGTGAGGCAGCGAGAATACTGCACGTAGCGCAGCCACCAGTCAGCTATCAGATGAAAGAACTGGAAAACGAGCTCGGTGTACAGCTCTTTGAGCGCGGTGCCCGGCATATCCGGCTGACCAAGGCAGGTCACATCTTCTATACCCGTGTGGTGCGCATTCTGGAGATGGCGGATAATGCTGCCCGGGACACGATCCGTGCCGGAAGGAGCCAGACACTTTATCTCGGCATGACCTCCACCACCGTTTCAATCGCAGCACCGGCTTTGCGGGACTTTTCCCTCACCCATCCGGATGTACACTATCAGCTTTACGATGGCTCCACCTTCGAACTGCGCCATCTTCTCGAAACCGGTGTGATTGAAGGGGCTATCCTACGCACTCCGTTCCCGGTTGATGAATTCAACTGCCAGATGATTCAATCAGAGCCTATGCTTGCTGGCTTTCCGGAAAAAGGTATTAATGGCATATCGGGGAAAACAGATCAAGAATCTTCGGCATATCTTACACACCCTGTTGCCGGAACGCCGGAACATAAATCCACACAGGCAAAAGGCCCGCAAAAGGATGCCATGACAGAATTTATCACCCTTGAAGATCTTGCCAGGTATCCGCTCTCTGTATACCGAAGATATTATGACCTGATTGATACACAGTTTACTGCCCGGCATCTGACTCCGGATTATTTCAGCATCTGTGACGATGCCCGCACCTCCCTGCTATGGTGCATCAACGGCTGTGCAGTCTGCATTTTCCCCGAATCCCTGCAGCCATCACTGCCGGAGGGAATCCGGACAATCCCCATTGCATCCCAAAGACTTCAGACATCCATTCTGTTTGCAACCACAAAGGACAGACAGACATCTGCCCTGCTTACAGAATTTGGCGCCAGCCTGACTAATTTGTATAAGCAATAAATTCCAATACATATGCATACATATGAAATAGTTTTTCAACAGGCTTATACATGTAAATGTTGCTTTCTTGCGCAACCTGTACTAATATAAGTTGCGTAGGCAAAGCAGGGTTGAAATGCGTAGTGTTTCCGCTGCACGGGAAATGAGCGGGAAACGAATTGCCTGGATCTGCAGTATTACCGGTCTGTTTCATATGTATCCATATATGTAAGTGCATATTACATATAAATATGAACGACACCAGCTGCAAGTATCAGGCTGCGGTATTTCAATCTATCCCGTAGCTGGACGAATGATCCCGGGACCTGAACCTGACGGCCCCGGTTTTTTTTGTCCTTTTGGAGGATTATTTACAATGATTGATAAAGTAAAAGTCGAACAGGCTGTCCGCCTGTTCCTGGAAGGAATCGGCGAGGATCCTGACAGAGAGGGATTAAAGGGTACACCGGACCGGATCGCCAGAATGAGCGAGGAGCTCTTTTCCGGAACCGACGAAGCAGCCCGGAAGGCATTGTCGGTGACATTCGCCTGTCCTTCTGACAACCTTGTCCTGGAAAAGGATATTCAGTTCTATTCCCTCTGTGAGCACCATCTGCTGCCCTTCTTCGGTCAGGTGCACATCGCATACATTCCGAATGGACGGGTAGCCGGTCTGAGCAAGCTGGCACGAACGGTCGAAGCTTTCGCACGACGGGCCCAGATCCAGGAGAAACTGACCGATCAGATTGCGACGGCGGTCATGGACAATCTGAACGCTAAAGGCGTTATGGTCGTCATTGAAGCTGAGCATCTGTGCATGTCCATGCGCGGCATCAAAAAGCCAGGCACAAAGACCATGACCTATGTATGCAAGGGCGTTTTTGAGAAGGATGCGGCACTGACAGACCGGGTGCTGTCTATGATCCGGACCTGAAAATGCAGATATATTCCACATCATACATGATCAGAATTTCCTGGGAATTTACAGTCTGCATTCATTCAAAGGACTTTGATTTCCTGAGAGAAATGTAAAAACAAGACAGCCATTCATGATAAGATTCATCACACATAGACAGCTGCTGAGAAGGCTTCACTGAACACAGATTATTAAAACAGATACTATGCATCCTGGACAGCCGGATATTCCGACAAGATCGGAAAAAACAGAATACAACGCACCTCGCCCGGACCACATGGACCGCATCACATTGATTATGAACGATCCACGTTTTCTGGAGGCTATAAAGCAGACAGAGGATTTTGAAAAAGCCAGAGTCTTCTGCCGCCATGACTGGCAGCACCTTCTGGATGTGGCAAGGATCATGCAGATTTTCTGCCTGCGGGAGAATCTTCCGGTTCCGGATGATCTCATCTATGCTGCTGCACTTCTTCACGATATCGGCAGGGCACGTCAATATGAAGACGGTACGCCCCATGATATAGCCGGCATGCAGATCGCCGGTCTGATCCTTTCTGACTGTGGATTTAACAATTCAGAAAGGAACCTGATACTTTATGCCATCGGCAGGCACAGATCACACGCAGCCTTGTCTGCCGGAGGAAAGCATTCCCAGGGATCAGATGATTCAGAATCCGATGATTTGGAATCCGATGATTTGGAATCAAACGATTTGGAATCAACTGATTTGGAATCAACTGATTTGGAATCAACTGATATGGAATCAGACGTTTTAGGATCAGACGTTTTGGAATCAACCGATTCAGGATCAACCGATTCGAGGGAAAATAAAAATACGGAAACTTTAAAAATAAGGTTTGCACAGATTATGTACGCTGCAGATAAAAAATCCCGTCCGTGCTATGCCTGTAACGCCCGACAAGACTGCAACTGGCCGGAAGAACGCAAGAACCGGACACCGATGGTCTGATGGTTTGTAAATACAGTCAGACATTTCATAGTCCTATGTCATTCGCAAAATGGCTGTAACAAATGGTCTATGAAACCTATGCCAATAAAAAACTCGATTGCAGTCTGAAAAGAGCATACTATCAAAACGAGGTATTCATATGCGCAAACCAGAAAATATCGAGACAGAAACGAAAACAGAAAACACGGAAGGACGAAAAATGCAGATCGGTAACCGCATCTTCCTGCCGGATCAGCACTGCTACATTATGGGAATCCTGAATGTCACACCGGATTCCTTCTCCGATGGTGGAAAATGGAACCACCTTGACGCAGCACTGAAGCATACGGAGCAGATGATTAAGGATGGCGCAGATATCATCGATGTGGGAGGTGAATCTACCCGTCCAGGTTACACAAAGCTGCCGGACCAGGAAGAAATCGACCGCGTCGTTCCTGTAATTGATGCTATCCACAGCCGCTTTGATATTCCGATTTCTCTTGACACTTATAAGAGTGCAGTCGCAAAAGCCGGACTTGCTGAAGGAGCTGATCTGATCAACGACATATGGGGCTGCAAGTATGATCCTCAGATGGCTTCCGTTATTGCCTCTTCCGGCGTTGCCTGCTGTCTGATGCATAACAGAGATAATACCAGCTACTCCGACTATCTTCAGGATGTCCTGAACGACTTACGTGAATCTGTTGGAATTGCCAAAAGAGCTGGTATTGCAGATGACCGCATTATTCTGGATCCGGGAATCGGCTTTGCCAAATCCTATGAGCAGAACCTCCAGCTGATGAATCACCTGGAAATCCTGAAGGATCTCGGCTATCCTTTCCTGCTCGGCACCTCCCGGAAGTCCATGATCGGTCTGACGCTTGACCTTCCTGCAACAGAGCGTGTTGAGGGGACCATTGCCACCAGCGTAATGGGTGTCATGAAGGGCGCCGGTTTTGTCCGGGTACATGATGTAAAGGAAAATGTGCGGGCAATCAGGATGACCGAAAAGATCCTGCAGGCAGGCTGATCACTTTGCGTTTCTACGCTTACATGAAATTGTCTTGAAATTCTCACGGTTTCGACATGCAAGAAGTACTACGGTTCTTCTGGCATGTCTGCAAATGTTCGGATTTTAATACAATTTCTTATGCATTTACCTTCTGACACGGATATCATAACATGGATTAGATACTATTTCCAGAAGAGCATCCTGATGCGGGAAATAAGGAATCAGCGAGACAAATATTTCATAAAAAAGGAACCCCGACAATGTACGAAACCGTAAAAGACGAAATCCGAATAAACAACCTGACCGTCTTCGCAAAGCACGGTGTATATAAGGAAGAGGCTGTTCTTGGTCAGAAGTTTACGGTCTCTGCCGTTCTTTACACAGACACCAGAAAGCCAGGTCTGTCCGATTCGCTGGAAAACACAATTAATTATGGAGAGGTCTGTCATGAAATCACAGATTTTCTGACAGAGCATCGTTTTCAATTGATTGAAGCATGCGCAGAACAGCTTGCAGAATTTCTGCTGATCAAGTATGAGGATCAGCTGAAGTCCATTGATCTTGAAATCCATAAACCATGGGCGCCGATCGCCCTTCCACTCGATGAAGTGTCCGTCCACATCCATCGGAGCTGGCACACTGCTTTTTTGGCACTCGGATCTAACCTCGGAGATCGAAAGGCTATGCTGGATCTTGCCGTTGAAGGCATCCGGGAAGAAAAAAGAAACCGACTGCTGAAAGTCTCCTCCTTTATCGAGACCGCGCCCTATGGAAATACAGACCAGGATCCGTTTCTGAACGGCGCATGCATGATCCGTACACTGCTCACACCTGACGAGCTTCTGGACCTTGGTGCCGCTCTGGAACAGAAAGCAAAAAGAGTCCGCAAGGTACACTGGGGACCACGCACACTGGATGTGGATATTCTCTTCTACGACCAGGAAATCATCGCTACAGAACGTCTCAATATCCCGCATCCGGACATGCCGAACCGGGATTTTGTACTCCGTCCGATGGCGGAAATCGCACCCTGGTGGCTGCATCCGATCACACACAAGACCATGGCACAGATGCTTCGGGAGCTGGAAGAACGGGATTCTGATGCATAAAACCAAGCCTTATTGAGCAAATGACGTGCGAAAGCCCTTCTGGAAACTATTTTGCATTTGCAAAATAAATCTGCAATGCATAGTTTCTGGTACACGAAGCAGCTCTCACCACTTACAAGTAGCGAGAGCCGCTTGTTACAGATGAAAGGATCGCTATGAATTTCAAGGAATCAATGGATTATCTGGAGCATGTTCCGAAATTTTCTCCTAAGGACGTTGTAAGCGGCAACGTAGCCTACGAGCTCGGAGCAATGCGCAAACTGATGTCTTCACTTGGCAATCCTGAAAATCAGCTTCACTTTGTGCATATTGCAGGCACAAACGGAAAGGG
>JBJEMO010000268.1:0-25793 GCA_051879715.1 Bilifractor sp. | reverse complement strand
CAGGCAAAGCTACTCCAGCTCCGCCGGTTGGTCCTGCTCTTGGTCAGCACGGTGTCAACATCGTACAGTTCACCAAAGAGTTCAATGCAAGAACAGCCGATAAGGGTGATCTCATCATTCCTGTAGTTATTACAGTATATGCAGACCGGAGCTTCAGCTTCATCACAAAGACCCCGCCGGCAGCAGTGCTTATCAAGAAAGCATGCAACCTCAAGAAAGCTTCCGGAGAACCGAATAAGAATAAGGTCGCTACAATCACCAAGGCTCAGGTTAAGGAAATCGCTGAGATGAAGATGCCTGATCTGAACGCTGCATCCGTTGAGAGTGCCATGAGCATGATCGCCGGAACCTGCCGCAGCATGGGCGTAGTCGTAGAGGATTAATTCGGTATACGGTAACTTTTTTATATGTGTCCGGTATTCCTTCGGAGAAAGCGTTAATTCTTGCATATGCGCCGGAAGGACGGGCACAGGGGAAATGAAAGGAATCATTTCCGGATACGATCGTGGGAGGGAAAATCCCGCAACTACCACAGGAGGTATTGAATAAAATGAAACACGGAAAGAAATATGCAGAAGCTGCAAAAGCGATCGACCGCTCCAATCTGTATGACCCGGCAGAGGCAATCTCTCTGGCAAAGAAGGCGGCAGTCGCAAAGTTCGATGAGACAATCGAGGTTCACATCCGTACAGGCTGTGACGGACGTCATGCGGACCAGCAGATCCGTGGCGCTGTCGTACTGCCTCACGGAACCGGCAAGACCGTTCGTGTACTTGTATTCGCTAAGGGAGCAAAGGCTGAAGAGGCTAAGGCTGCCGGTGCAGATTATGTAGGCGATATGGACCTTGTTCCGAAGATCCAGAATGAGGGATGGCTTGACTTTGACGTTGTTGTAGCAACACCGGATATGATGGGTGTTGTAGGACGTCTGGGCCGTATCCTTGGACCGAAGGGCTTAATGCCGAACCCGAAGGCCGGAACTGTTACAATGGATGTAACCAAGGCTATCAACGATATCAAAGCAGGTAAAGTTGAGTATCGTCTTGACAAGGCAAACATCATTCATGTTGTAATCGGTAAGGCTTCCTTCACAGAAGAGCAGCTCAATGACAACTTCCAGACACTGATGGCAGCAATCAACAAGGCAAGACCTTCCGCACTGAAGGGACAGTATCTTAAGTCCGTTTCTGTCGCATCCACGATGGGACCTGGCGTAAAGATCAACCCGATGAAGGTCACCACAGCATAATTCCGTCGCAAAATTATGCGAAGGGCTTTGTAGAAGCTGTATATAAGGCTCCGGCTTATGCCGGGGTCTTTTTTCTATGTCTGTATGACAAAACACAGGCAGAACAACATGGAATACGTACAACAACATGGTACGCATAACACAATATGGTACACATAGAACAACGTGGTACATGCAGAACAACGCGATTTATACAGAATAACCTGATATACCCGAAAAATCTGAAGCTTGTATAGTAAAGCATCAGATCACCTGTCACAGAGCCTGGCCGTCATAAGGCCGCTTACTGTATATTTAAAAGCATGAGTGCAGTTGTGAGCTGTGTCTTGACGGAGAGTGATGAGAGGTCCATGTCTGTCAGGTCACGTATCTTGTTCAGATAGTAATTGACGGTGTTCCGGTGTACGTACAGCTCCTCTGCAGTCTCCTTTACGCTGCCGTCGTGTGAAAGGTAGGACCTGAGCACCCCGACCAGATCCGTTTTATTTTCTCTGTCATAGTCCAGAACCGGCTTAATGGTGTTCTGTAGATAGTCAGATATGATATCCTCGTCATCGATATTCATCAGAAGCTTGTACAGGCCCATCTCCGAATAGTAAATCTGGTCGGGGCGCAGTCTTCCCTTGCTCTGGAGCTTCTGCACAGCAATTGCCTGTCTGTAGCTTTTATGCAGACATCGGATGCTCCTGGTCGTCTTGCCGATGCCCCAGGTAAAGGACTCCGTTTTGGGAAAGGCCAGCTTCATATAATATTTCATGTCCTGCACAAATGCATGCACCTGGTCTGTATCGTAATCGCCCAGCACTGCCAGGATGCGGCCGTCTGAGAGGAATATGGAATGGTTTTTGTATTTATGGGACAGATTGCCGAAAACAGCTGCTGCCCTTTGTTCCAGCGCAGACTCTGCATAAATATCGCGATCCGAAGGGCTGACAGCACAGACGGTGTATTTCCATTCGGCCTGGAACGGTAAATGGGCCAGCGGGATCATATAAAGATCCTTCTGCTCCGGGAAAAAAATTGCGTTTCTGAACAAAGCAGCGATCTCGGCGTTACGGGATTCATCCTTGGTAATTGCATAGCTGAAGATCCGCATGATTTCCGCCAGATGGATTTTCCATGGGACCTCAAAGAGGGGAAGATCATGCTGGTTACAGAATTCGATGACCTGCTGCGGGACATGATCCAGATATGGACCGGTGTTCAGCACGATGCCGGCTGCATTCTTTTTGTATATGGATTGAATCAGTGCCATAAGATCCTGGTCTGAGCTGATGGCAACGCCTGTTACAAAGGCAATCTCACCGCCCTCCAGGAAAGAGGTCGCAAGGCCGGATTCCACCATATGAATCCAGGTGACGTTGTTGGACATGCCCTTCTCCCCTGCAAGCAGGGTGATATCCATATGCGACACCTTTTCAATCAGACGCTTTAATGCAATAGACATAGGCTCCCCCTCTCATATAGACGCTTTAATTCAAAAGACACAGGCTTCTCCTCTCATAATCTCAGAACCCGTGATATCTGATCCGACCAGAAGGCTTCTGCATGTTTCTTTGACGGAATAAAAAAGAGCAGGGACATTATCTGTATACAGAACGTCCTTGCTCTTAAATAATTTCACTCATAAATGATTTTCGGAATTTATTGTTTATATTAATGCATTATCTGAATAAATGCAAGTGTGTGCTCCAGCACAAATATTTTTGGGCGCCGGCTTATTGTTCTGTGCATGAACCCCGGCTACACTTGTGCCTATCAACTGAAACAAACAGAATCAACTTCGATCACAACAGTGGAGTGTTTGTCAGCACAAAGCACAGGACGGGCTGAGATTTTTCATTTGAAGGAGGAAAGCGTATGAAAGAGATGGACAGACAGCAGGCAGCTGCACTTGGGAATGAGATCAGGGACAAACAGAAAAAATATGTGCTGCAGTCATGGAATGCACAGCGTAATCTGAATCCGATCCCGATTCAGTATTGCGACAATATTTATCTGTATGACTACGAGGGTAACCGGTATGCCGATATGTCCTCCATGCATGTAAATGTGAATGTCGGATACGGCAATAAGGAGATCAACCAGGCGATTACGGACAAGCTGCAAAGGTATGCTTTTATCAGCGAGGCTTATGCAGACAAGGACAGGGCTGACCTGGCGGAGATGATCATTGGTCTGATGCCGGATAATATGGGCAAGGTGTTCTTCACCAATGCCGGCGCAGATGCAAACGAGAATGCGATCAAGATTGCCAGAATGTATACGGGCAGGCACAAGATTTTCTCCAGATACCGTTCGTACCACGGCAGTTCCTTCGGAGCAGGAAATCTGTCCGGAGAGCCCAGAAGATTTGCCCTGGAGCCCGGTGCCCCCGGCTTTATCAAATTCCGTGACCCATACCGCTACAGAGACAATCTTCCCTTTGATGAAGAGGAGTACACAGCCTATTGCCTGCGGATGCTGGAGGAGCAGATCCAGTATGAGAATCCGGACAATATCGCGGCGATCATCATGGAGACGATCACCGGAACAAACGGTATCATCATTCCGCCAAAGGGCTATCTGCCGGGTGTGCGCAAGCTCTGTGACAAGTACGGCATCCTGATGGTCTGCGATGAGGTCATGGCCGGATGGTGCAGGACGGGAAAGATGTTCGCCTTCCAGAATTTTGATGTTAAGCCGGATATCGTCACCTTCGCAAAGGGCGTTACCTGCGGTTACGTGCAGCTGGGTGGTGTAGTTGTCTCAAAGGAGATCGCAGCATACTTTGATGATCATGTTCTTTCCTGTGGTCTTACCTATAACGGACATCCTCTGGCATGCGCGGCAGGTGTTGCCTGCGTACAGTATTATCTGGACCATGATATTGCAGGTCATGTCCGCGAGGTCGGAAAGGTGCTTGGGGATATTCTGGAGGACCTGAAGGGAAAACATCCCTGTGTGGGTGATGTCCGATACATCGGTCTGTTTTCCAGCATCGAGCTGGTGAAGGACAAGGAGACCAGAGAGCCCCTGGTTCCCTTCGGGAAGGATCCTGAGGGAAAGATGAAACGGGTACTTGGCATGCTGAAGGAGAAGCGGTTTATGACCTTTGGACATGAGAATATGATTCTGATCGCGCCGCCGCTGATCATCACCGCTGAGCAGATCCGTGAGGAGATGCAGAAGGTGGACGAGGTTCTCTCCGTAGTGGATGCCGAGATGATTTGAAACAATTTCTGCCGGAATGCGCTGTGCTTGTATTAAGCGCAATGATGTAGGAAAATAATGTGGTACAGTTCAGGATCATTTAAATGATGGAATGATGGGAGGACACATATGGCTATTTTTTCCATGACAGACAAGGTGTTCTATGGCAGTGATGCACTTGGCGAGGCGATGCCGTATATAGCAGATGCAGGAAAAAAAGCGCTGATCGTGACCGGCAAGCACGTGGGGCGTTCACCGATGATGGACCAGCTGAAGGAAATGCTGGCGCAGTACCATGTTGAAGCGGTTGTGTTTGACGGTATCACAGGGGAGCCGACGGATGTGATGATCAGAGAAGGGATAAAGGCTTACCGCAAGGCTTCCTGCGATATGATCATTGGCTTGGGAGGGGGAAGTCCGCTGGATTCTGCAAAGGCCATTGCCGCAATGGCGGTTCTGCCGGGAAATATTTCGGATTATATAGGAAAGAGTATTGAGGGAGACCTGCCCCCGGTGATTGCGATTCCCACAACCTCCGGGACAGGATCCGAGACGACGAAGTTTACGGTGATTACAGACAGCAGGACAGATGTGAAGATGCTGCTGAAAGGTGAATCACTGGTCCCGGATATTGCAGTGCTCAATCCTGCTTTCTGTGAGGATATGCCGAAAAGGGTTACAGCATGCACCGGTCTGGATGCGTTGACTCATGCGGTCGAGGCTTTTACTTCCAAAAAGGCGTTCCCACTTACGAATACGCTCGCCGTTTCTGCGGTACACAGGATCCTGCAGTATCTTCCGGCTGCTTACGACAATGGCTATGATGCAGAGGCGCGTGAGCAGATGCTGACGGCGGCCTTTGAGGCTGGTGTCTGCATCAACAATTCCAGCGTCACACTCGTGCATGGGATGAGCCGGCCCATCGGCGCATTGTTTCACGTACCCCATGGGATGAGCAATGCCATGCTCCTGGATGTCTGCCTGCGCTTTGCAGCAGAGGGTGCACCGGAACGGTTTGCGAAACTGTCCAGGGAAACCGGGTGTGCCGATGAGAGCTGTCCGGATCAGGAGGCCTGTGAGAAGCTTCTTGCAGCCATCGGGAATCTGGTGCAGTATTGCAGAATCCCGACGCTGAAGGAATATGGCATCGGGGAGGACGCGTTTAAAGAAGCGATTCCGAAGATGGCATCCGACGCGGTTGCTTCCGGCAGTCCGGCTAATACCAGAAGACCTGTGACCGAAGAGGATTGTGTGGCGTTGTACAGGAAGGTATACGGTATCTGATATATCCGATTTCATTCCGGACAGTAGGGGATACGAACAGTACTGCATTGTGCAGGGGCACAAAAAGATTTGTGCTTCGGCGTATTGTAATCGGATATTGAAAAATCTATACTACCAACATCAACAGACAAAAGACAAGAACACAGCAAGGACGCTGAAGATCCACTGGATCAGATAAACGTCCGGCTGTGTTCTTTTTTTTACAGCATAAGCTCTTCAAAAACATCTTCGAAAACACGGAGCTGCACAGTAACGGAACAATCCGTAGCTTATGCCGTACGAACAGAAGGAGGGCCGGATATGAATGCATCAGCAGAAGTAAGAAGCAATGTGCCGGATGAAATCGTGATCAGGGACCTGGGTGTTACCTTTCAGGACAATAAAGGCAATGACGTGCAGGCTATCACAGGTGTGAATCTGAATATCAGAAAAGGCGAATTCGTATCGCTGCTCGGCCCCTCCGGATGTGGAAAGACAACGCTTCTCCGCTGTGTGGCGGACCTGCAGGAGCCCACGGACGGTGACATCCATATAGAAGGAATGACACCGAAGGAAGTCAGGCTGCAGCACAAATTCGGATTTGTATTCCAGGCGCCGGTGCTGTTCGACTGGCGGACTGTAAAGAAAAACGTAGAGCTGCCGCTGGAAATGATGTACCAGACAAAGCAGCAGCGCTCCGAGCGGGCCGACGAAATGCTTGAGATGGTAGGACTTACCAATTTCGCAAACCACTATCCGAACCAGCTCTCCGGAGGCATGCAGCAGAGGGTCAATATCGCGAGAGCGCTGGGGATTCAGCCTGATATCCTGCTGATGGATGAGCCGTTCTCCGCACTGGATGAATTTACAAAGGAGAAGCTCCATGAGGACCTTCTTCAGATCTGGCGAAAGACAAATAAGACCATCCTGTTCGTAACCCATAACATCCAGGAAGCTGTATTTCTTTCCGATAGGGTCTGTGTCCTCTCACCACATCCCGGACGTCTGTCCGCCATTGTTGATATAGATCTTCCAAGGCCCCGCACCCTTGAGATGAAGGAAACCCCGGAATTTGCCCGGCTTGTGCTGAAGGTGCGGAACAGTTTCGAAGGAGGCAGTTTTTCATGAAGAAAAAGAATCTCTCACTGACAACAAAGAAGTGGTTTCAGGTCCTGTTCTGGGCCGTCATCGTGATTGCAGCCTGGGAGATCGGGGCAACCGTTGTGGCAATGACAAAACGGACACCGGAAAACATCCTTCCGCATCTCTATCAGGTACTGGCTGCGGCCATATCCACGAAAGCGGTTTCCGGAGGGATGACTGCGACGCAGGTCGTTCTCACCAGCGCATCTGCAACGCTGCTGCGGGCCCTTGGAGGATTTGCAATTGGTGCTTCTCTTGGTTTTTTGCTGGCGCTTCTGATGAAGCTTTCCGGCGTGGTGGAGAAACTGATTTTTCCCTATCTGATGCTGATCCAGCTGATACCGGTCCTGGGACTTGCACCGATTATCCTGGCGATCACAGGTGACATCAACCGCAGCCGTCTGGTTATCGCGGCAATCCTGAGCTTCTACCCGGTTGCAGCCAACACCCTGGCCGGTTTCAAGTCGGTGGCAAAGGAAAAATACGATCTGATGTATACCTACGCGGCGAAGAAGAGACAGCTTTACACCAAGGTGCTGATCCCATCTGCCGTTCCATATCTCTTTACAGGATTGAAGATTGCTGCACCGATGGCTATCACTGCATCAATCCTGGTTGACACCCTGCAGGGTGACGGGGGACTCGGTTGTATGCTTTCCCAGTCACTGAAGCATGCAATGAACATTTACGTATTCTGGCTGATCGTCTTCTTCAGCGCATTTATCGGGATCTTCAGTACACAGCTGATCAGCTGGATTGAGGTTCTGGTCACGCCGCAGAAGCGAAGCGCATCGTGGATCGGAAGGATCGCGGGAAAGGAGAAAATGTATGGAACAGATGCAGAGAAAAATAGGACGCAGAAAGAGCCTGGCCCGGAGACTCTCTGAGAACAAAAAAGTACAAGCTGTGGCCACCGTCATTCTTCCACTTCTCCTGGGCGTTCTGATTTTTGCCCTGTGGCAGGGTCAGGTCCTGCAGGCGATGTTTCACACGGATACCTTTACACTCCCGGTTCCGACCAGAATCGCCTCGCTGATGCAGGACAACATGGGAAAGGTACTGGTCAATACCAGGGACACGGTTGTGGTCGCACTGATCGGGCTGATTGCCGGAAGCCTCCTGGGATATGGAGCCGCTATTCTCGCATCTATGTTCCCGAACATGGGTAAGGGCGGTCTCTCGATAGTAGGTGCCTTTGCATCCATTCCCGTTGTGGCACTTGCCCCGGTTATGAACAACTGGACCAGAAGTGTATCCAGCACGGCCAGCACCCGCAGCATGGTGGCAAAAATTCTGGTCGTTATGCTGATTGCGGCAGCGGATATGGGATTAAATGCCTATCGCGGGCTTACAGAATTAAAGCCCTTCGCAAAGGACCTGATGGCAACCTATGCGGCACCGAAAAGGCTTGTGTTTCTAAAGCTGCAGCTGCCGAACTCGGTCCCCTATATTTTTACCGCATTAAAGGTATCGGTACCTGCCAGCATCATGACGGCCATCGTCAGTGAGTACTTCGCGGAATATATCACCGGCGTCGGCAGACAGATCCGTGAGAACATCGTTCTCGCTCAGTACGCAACTGCCTGGGTATACATCACTGCAGCCTGTGTCATCGGCCTGATTGCCTATGTCATCCTGATGGCGGTGCAGGCACTGGTGATGCGGCGATACCATTAAGGTGTAACCGATATCGTTTATACAGTAAGGCATACCACGGTATATCACAGAGACGAATACAGCATATAGCTGTTGAAGTATAAAGGCTGATTCGATTTTTGATTTAACCGGTGCATTGCATCGATTAAATAGATAGAAAGTGTTCCAAGCAGACATATAGATGCAACGGTTCTGATTTGGGCGTCAGAATGCTCTGGATGTAAGAGTCGGGATATTTCATCAGAAATGTTCCGGATGTATGGAACGGATGCATCTTACAGACAGGAAAAGGAGGAGACCCTATGAGAAAGAATGGATTAAAAAGAATGATATGCCTGGCCGGTACCGCGGCAATGGCAGTTTCACTGCTCGCCGGATGTGGAAGCAGTTCTTCGACAGGCAGTGCCGGTACATCTTCTGCAGCTTCATCTTCATCAACAACGGCATCGGCAGCAGTCTCTGCGGCATCCTCTGCCGGATCGGAGGGCGTGAGTGCTTCATCAACAGAAAATGTAACCGCATCATCGACAGCCTCCAGCTCTGAATCCTTCACAACCGATTCCAACGGCAACAAGGTTTGGTCCAGCGATGAGATTCATGCGGCGTCAGAAAATGATGGCCTGAAGAAGGAGGACATCATCAAAGCGGCAGCCCAGGCCGGAAAGGTAGGTAACTGGGGACTGGGCAATGAATATGAGATTGAGGCCCTTCTCGCCAAGTACGGACTTCCCACAGATTACCTCAGCCAGGACTTCACGATGGATGGATTTGACGATGATTCCATCACCCTTGCTTCGGCCATGACCTATAACGAGCTGGGTCTTGTGACCAACAGCTATGATGGCGGATATGGATATGGAGATAAGGCGCACATCATTGATATGAACGATGAGGGTGTGGCGATGCTGGAGGACAATATCTTCTGCACAAAGACCTTTGCCGAGGAAAATCCGCAGACGGTTGAGGCTTTCCTGTATGCATCCCTCAAGGGATGGGAATATGCCGTAGAGCATCCGCAGGAGGCTGCGCAGATTGTATATGAGGCAGGATCCTCCGTATCCCAGGACCATCAGAACTATATGGCCTCTGAGGTGGCAAAGCTTGTCACCACCGATACAAAGGGCAATACGGTAACAGATATCGGAAATATGGATGATGACGCAATGCAGCAGACGCTGGACCTTGCAAAGAAGTATGTATCCCTGGATGATTCCAGTGCCCAGGACAAGCTGCAGGGCTTTACGCTCGATGATATCCGCGACAAGCAGTATATCGAGGCTGCAAAGTCCTCCGATGGCACCTTCAAGCCGGAGAAATCCGAGGTATCCATTCAGCTGAAATGGCTGCCACAGGCACAGTTCATGGGCTATTACGTGGCTGACGCCCTCGGTTATTACAAGAATGTGGGCCTGACGGTCAATATTGTATCCGGTGGCGGCGATATCTCCGAGACAACCGCAGTCAACAACGGAACCGTGGATTTCGGTGTCACCTGGGTAACCAATCTGGCATCAGCTGATGCAGGCGGCATGGACCTTCTGGAGATCGCACAGATTTACCAGAGATCAGGACTTGAACTTGTCTATAAGCCCGAAAATTTCCAGTAAACAGTTTGCTTTCATCATTCAGATGATTCATTTGGGCAGGCAGAAGATTCAAGCAAGATAGATGTTTCCAGTAAACAGTTATATCAGCAGGGAGAGAAATTCCTGAACGCAAAGTGAATTTCCTCCCATCCCTTCAATCATTTCGATAATTAAGAAGCGGTTTTGGGTAAGCAGGATTATATTCAGCAGCAAGGAGGCGGATATGTATGGATTTACTGATTAAGGGAGGTACCGTTGTTACGGCGTCCGGCAGCTTTCCTGCAGATGTGGCAGTGACAGACGGGAAGATTACAGCCATCGGGAAGGATCTGCCGGGGACGGCGGAAAAGGTGGTGGACGCTTCAGGGAAGATTGTGCTTCCCGGCGCGATCGACGCACACACCCATATGCAGATGCCCTTCGGCGGAACGGTATCGGCGGACAGCTACAAATCCGGTACACGCGCAGCGGTCTGCGGCGGCGTGACAACCATCTTCGACTATCCGGTACAGCACAAGGGCGAGACCATCCGGGGTCTCGTCAATTCCAAGAAGGAGATCTGCGAGACTGATGCCTGCAGTGACTACGCATTCCACTGCTGTATCACGGACCTTAACGGGGGAGAGATCCTTGACGAGATGGAGAAGGCGGTAGAGGAAGGCATCACAAGCTTCAAGTGCTTCCTGGTTTACAAGAAGGAGGGCATGATGGTTGATGACGGCATGCTCGCCACACTTCTGCTTCGGGCTAAGGAGCTGGGCGCGATGATCAATGTACACGCAGAGAACCCTGATCTGATTGATCTGCGCACTGCCAGGTACCTAAAGGAGGGAAAAACCTCAGCCTGGTACCATTACATGAGCCGGCCGGAATTCGTCGAGGCTGAGGCGGACAAGAGGGTTGTCCACTGGGCATCTCACCTGGAGACACCTGTATATCTGGTGCACATGGCGGATAAGGAAGGACTGGAGGCCTGCATCAAGGCGAAGGAAGAAGGACATGAGGTCTACATAGAGACCTGTCCGCAGTATCTCGAGTTTACCTGTGATGTCTACAAGAGACCGGACGGCAGAAACTTCGTCTGCTCCCCGCCTATGAAGGGGCAGGAAAGTCAGGATGCACTGTGGCTGGCATTGAAGTCCGGATTTATCGATACGGTCGCCACAGATCACTGCCCGTTCCAGAGCTATGAAAAGGACTGGGGCATCAACGATTTCGCAAAGATCCCCAATGGATGTGCAGGCGTAGAGAATCTTTATCCGTACATGCTGGATGCGGCAAACAGCGGAAAGCTCAGCTTTGAGAGAGTCGTAGCCGTCTGCTCCACCAATCCGGCCAGGATCTTCGGATGTGAGAACAAGGGCGCCATCGCCATCGGAAAGGACGCGGACATTGTCATCTATGATCCGGGCAAGGACTTCACCATCAGCGTAAACAACATGCATTCCGATTATGATCACACGATCTGGGAGGGCAAGAAGCTGCACGGTTATCCGGTGCAGACCTACCTGCGTGGCAAACTGGTCTATGACAATGGAGAATATGTCGGCACACCGGGCGATGGAAAGTTTGTCAAACGCGTACCGAGGAAGCATTAATTTAACATATTCACAAGTGACAGCCGACACAGCATCGTCAAAGCTATAGCACATTAAGCTGGATTCAATCCGGAATGATCCTTGATGATCGATACACATCCGAAACAATGTATTGAAAAAAGACAGTGTCAGCCTTCAAATGTGTTGTCAACATAGCTTGTGATATGTAGCAATCGAATGAAGCATAGTGTCAGGAGGTGACATAATATGGAATACGCATCAGAATATATCCGGATCCGCAGAGAAACAGAGAGCGCCAGATGCCTGTTATGTTACCAGGCACCCTGTCAGGAGGCCTGTCCCTCCGGTGTGGACATTGCAGGGCTGATCCGCTCCCTGCGCTTTGAGAACCTCGATGGAGCCATAGCAAAAAGAGGCAGCGACTGCAGTTTCTGCAATGCACCCTGCATGAATGTCTGCCTCAGAAAGCGCATTGACCGTCCGGTGGACATCCGGACCCTGGTCATGGAGCTTCCGGAGGAGAACGCGGAGCAGGCGGTACAGCCTGAAGCTGATCTTACAGTGCACTCGATGGGAATTACCTTCGAAAATCCCTTCCTTCTTTCCTCCTCTATCGTGGGAAGCAACTACGAGATGATAGCCAAGGCCTTTGATATGGGATGGGCGGGAGTGGCCTTCAAGACCATCGGCATGTTCGTTCCAGAGGAAACCTCCCCAAGATTTTCTACGCTGTCCAAGGAGAGCAATCCCTTCCTCGGATTCAAGAATATTGAGCAGATTTCCGATCATACTTTAGAGGAAAACATCGGCTACATCCGCAGGCTCAAGAGGAATTATCCCGAGAAGATCATACTTGCGTCTATCATGGGGAGAGATGATGATGAGTGGACCTATCTCGCGGAAAAAATGGAAGAGGCCGGTGCCGATGCCATTGAGTGCAATTTTTCCTGCCCGCATATGTCGGGCAGCGGACTTGGAAGTGATGTGGGGACTCATCCTGATCTCGTGGCCCGTTACACACGGGCGGTCCGGAGAGGCACGAGCCTTCCGATTCTTGCAAAAATGACACCGAATATCACCAGCATGGAGCTTCCTGCAGAGGCGGCCGTTGAGGCAGGTGCAGATGGGCTGGCAGCCATCAATACGATCAAGAGCGTCATGAATGTGGACCTCCACTCCTTTGTATCTGCCCCTGCTGTCACCGGAAAATCCGCAGTCGGCGGATACTCCGGAAAGGCAGTGAAGCCCATCGCGCTCCGCTTTATCCAGGACCTCCGCAGGGACCCGAAGCTGGAGGGGGCAGCGATCAGCGGTATGGGAGGCATAGAGACCTGGAAGGATGCCGCAGAGTTTATCGCACTCGGATGCGAGACCGTGCAGGTGACGACGGCGGTGATGCAGTATGGATACAGGATCATCGATGACCTGAAAGACGGGCTGTCCAGATATCTTACCGCGGAAGGCTTTTCCTCCGTGGAGCAGCTGGTCGGCAGGGCCATTCCGAACCTTGTCAATACAGATGAGCTCGATCGCCATTCCATCGCTTATCCTGCGTTTCACAGCGCAAAGTGTATCGGCTGCGGCAGATGCTATATATCCTGCTTTGACGGCGGACACCAGGCCATTCATCTCAATCCGGCAAATGGAAAGGCAGGAATGGATCCCGGAAAATGCGTCGGCTGTGAGCTGTGTATGCTGGTCTGCCCGGTACATGCGATCACCGAGGGAAAGCGCAGGGTGAGCGTGAAGCAGAAGGCAGGATGAGACCTGTGGTTAAGTGGAGACAGGTGAACCAGGAATAAATAAGCAGAACAAAATGAAGCAGATATAAGCAAAGTCAATTTAATAGGATTTCAAAGTAATACAAAACATAAATGAAAGGGCGGTGTTTTTTATGTATAAGTGCAGTCAGGAACGTATGACAGATATGATTAAGACATTTTCAAAGTATGGCGATGCTGGTCACGGCGGCATTACAAGATACTCCCTTTCCCCGGCAGCAATCCAGGCGAGGGAGGAGTATACAAAGCGGATGAAGGCGATCGGCGCGACGATCGAAGTTGACGATGTCGGCGATATGTACGCAACCATCCCGGGCAGTGATCCGGACGCAAAGAGAATTGTTATGGCATCCCATGTAGACTCCGTAAAGAACGGCGGCAACTACGACGGCATTCTCGGTGTTATGTCCGCCATGGAAGTCCTTACCACCGTTGTGAAGGAAAATATTCCGCATAAGCATCCGCTTACAGCCATGATCTGGACGAATGAGGAAGGATCCCTCTACCCGCCGGCCATGATGTGCTCCGGAATTGTGTGTTACGACTATCTTCCAGAGGAAATCCGCAGCGGCTTCAGGTACGAGGATATGATGGCGTCAAAGAGCATCCTCGACAACAAGAGCACCTTCGGTGAAGCTCTCGAAAAGTCAGGATACAAGGGAGAGAAGAAATATCGTCTGAGCCCGGACCGTTATCAGTATTATTTTGAAACCCATATCGAGCAGGGACCGATTCTGGAGGACAACGGTAATGATATCGGTGTTGTGGACTGTGTGCTGGGCATGTTCAACTATCGTCTGAAGTTCTATGGCCAGACCACTCACGCAGGCACATTCCCGATGCCAAAGAGAAAGGATGCGTTCCTGGCAGCGGCAGAAGCGCTGGTTTATCTCCATGATGAGATCGATAAGCTCGGTTATCCGGAGCTTGTCTATACCACCGGTGAGGTTGTATGTCACCCATGCGTACATACCTGCGTGCCGGACTACTTCGATTTTTCCTTTGACTGCCGCCATGAGGACCCGAAGGTGCTCGATAAGGTGCTTGCCATCGTTAAGAGCTGTGAGAACATGAAGTGGGCGGGCTGCACCTGTAAAGTAGAGAAGGCATGGAACAGAGATACCGTTTACTGGAACAAGAAGCTGGTAGGCTATGTCAAGGAGGCCTGCGAGGAGCTTGGCGTATCGCATCAGTACATCCATTCCGGCGCCGGCCATGATGCACAGTTTGCATCCTATGTTCTTCCGTCAACCATGATCTTCGTGCAGTCCAAGGATGGTCTGTCACACTGCGAGCCGGAGTACTCCTCACCAGAGCATTGCACAGAGGGCGCTTCCGTCATGCTGAACGCAGTATTGAAGGCAGATAAAGACTGAGAGGATTGCAGCATATGAGAAATTACGTAATCACAATCGCCCGGGGATTTGGAAGCGGTGGAAAATACATCGGAACCCGCCTCTCCGAGGAGCTGGGGATCCCCTGCTATGACAGGCAGCTGGTTACGATGGCCTCGGATGAGAGCGGCATAGACGAGAGTCTCTTCGTGGAATCAGACGAAAGACTCCGGGGCAGATACATCGCGAATTTCCTCCGGAAGATGCCGGGTTCAACAGTTCTGGAGCCCCACGAGAAGGGCTTCATCTCCGACGTGAATCTCTTCAATATCATGGCGGAGCTGATCCGGAGTCTGGCGAAGACCGAGAGCTGCATCATCATCGGAAAGTGTGCAGACGATATCCTGAAGGACTATGAAAATGTCATCAGCCTCTATATTGAGGCACCCAGAGCCGAGTGCGTCAAATCCATCATGGACAGGATGCACGTATCCGAGCGCAGGGCCCATCAGCTGATACACAGCACAGATACCTATCGGGCGAAATACTACAATTATTATTCCGGAGGAAAAAATTGGACCAACCCGGTCAATTACGATATGACGTTAAATAGCGCACGGATCGGGAGAGAGCAATGCGTGGAGGTGATCAAGGATTATATCAAACGACGGTTTCCGGAATATGAGAATGTGATCAAGTAAATAATCGTTGCCCCGGCATTGCCGGGGTTGTTTTTTGTTTGGCATCATTCTGTTACAGCTGCCATTTGTCATAATAATGATATCGGCATGCTAAAACATAGCTATGAATCATCTGTTCGCAGGCTGTTCGTCAGTTCAGGGCCGCTATGACTTCGATCTCTACTCTGGCATCCTTCGGAATGGCTGCGACCTGAAAGGCGGACCTTGCCGGGTATGGTGCGCTGAAGAAGGTTTTGTATACTTCGTTCATTGCACCGAAGTCTGCAATGTCCTTAAGCAGGACGGTTGTTTTTACCACGTTGCTCATGTCTGCGCCCGCTGCCCTGAGGATGTTACGAATGTTGGTGAGGCTCTGTCTGGTCTGCTCTTCGATGGATTCACCTGCAAAGGCTCCGGTTGCCGGGTCAATCGGGATCTGGCCGGATACGTAGATGGTGCTGCCTGAGCGGATGGCCTGGGAATAGGGGCCGATGGCTCCGGGGGCTTCTGTGGCAGCGATTGCTTCTTTTGACATAGTTGTGCTCCTTTCTGCGCTGTATAATGGGATCTGCTCACATATGGTTGAATGAAACTGTTCCTATCATAGCAGAACGTTTCCTTTTTTTCTACGTAAAAAAGACTTGACATTCTGGCAGACTGACGTTAATATACGGTTTGTATCACGCCGAAGACAGCAGGTGTCGCAAGACGTAAGCGCAAAAGCGCCTGCCGAGGATGTCGATTCTTTGTGTATATTTATGAAGAATTCTGATCCGTCCGGCTGTCCGGGCGGATTTTTTTGAACAGATTTGGCTGGTACACATATCAAAATAAGGAGGTATACCAGATCATGGCAAAGGTAGAACTTAAGAAACCGGTTGTGGAAGAGATTTCCAACGCAGTTGACGGTGCTGCTTCCGTAGTCCTTGTAAACTACAGCGGATTGAATGTGGCACAGGATACACAGCTTCGTAAATCTCTCAGAGAGGCTGGCGTTAACTACAAGGTCTACAAGAACACAATGATGCATCTCGCATTCAAGGGAACAGATTACGAGAGCCTTGTACCGTATCTGAACGGCACAAACGCAATTGCAATCTCCAAGGATGATGCGACTGCTCCGGCCAGAATTCTTGCCGGCTTCGCAAAGAAGAACCCGCAGCTTGAGCTGATTGCTGGTGTTGTAGAAGGAAGCTTCTACGATCAGAAGGCAGTTTCCGCTCTCGCAGAGGTACCAAGCAGAGAGGTTCTGTTGAGCCGACTGCTCGGAAGCATGCAGGCACCGATCGCAAACTTCGCTCGTGTGATCAAGCAGATCGCAGAGAAGGAAGGCGGCGACGCAGAGGCTGCACCGGCTGCAGAATAATCTGTGGCGAACGCTGTGCATAATACAGAGGCACAGACACTGAGGTCCTTTTGAAGACAGATTCAGAAAGATCAGAAATTATAGGAAAGAATCAAAAAATAATTGGAGGAAAATTACAATGGCTAAATTAACAACAGAAGAATTCATTGCTGCTATTAAAGAGTTATCTGTACTTGAGCTGAACGATCTCGTAAAGGCTTGCGAGGAAGAGTTCGGTGTATCTGCATCTGCAGGTGTTGTTGTAGCTGCTGCAGGCGCAGGCGCTGCTGAGGCTGCTGAGGAGAAGACTGAGTTCGACGTTGAGCTGACTGAGGTTGGCCCGAACAAGGTTAAGGTTATCAAGGTTGTTCGTGAGATCACCGGACTTGGTCTGAAGGATGCTAAGGATCTTGTTGATTCTGCTCCGAAGGTTATCAAGGAGGGCGCTTCCAAGGCTGAGGCTGATGACATCAAGGCTAAGGTTGAGGAGCAGGGTGCAAAGGTTACTCTTAAGTAATTTAAGCGCAGAAAATCCTGTGAATGCAATGCATTTTGGTATTGACGAATGTGATTTATCACATTTTTTATCATACAAAATGCCAGGATATGCAGAAGGACTGTCTGTCAGGCTGAAAAAGCCTGTGCAGGCAGTCTTTTTTTCGGGAATTTTTTTGAGCTGCCATCAATCTGCAAGCCGATGATCCTTTGGCATTTCCACCGCATGTGGTTGTTGCTCGCAATATAAGACACTATATACAGTGGTGCGGAAGTGTCTTTCCTGTTACAAAAACGAGAGAAAGAGGCAAAATATATTGCGAAAAAGTTACAAAAAGTTACAAAAGGCTTTTAAAACAGAAAACAATATGCTATAATCAGCTCGTTGCTGATTTTATGAGGGGAAATACAGACGATCTTGCCGGCTGTACTATATGGGGTGATGCTTGCCGGTAATACAATGTAAAGGTGAATTTTTATGACAGGATGGAAGAAAATGACTTCTGCTGCGTTATCAGCGGCATTACTGGTTTCAGGGCTTTCTTTTGCCGGGCCGGTGGCAGCATCCACACAGGATGATCTGCAGGCGGCGCAGGCCAAGAAGAGCGCCGCGGAATCAGAATACCAGAACGCAGAAGACAGAATCAATGATCTTCAGACCAAGAAGGATAACGCAGTAGAGTATCTGCAGAGTCTGAATGACCAGCTTACGGAGCTGAACGATCAGCTTGATGATCTTCAGGCGCAATTCAGCGATACGCAGGAAAAATACGATGATGTCAGTCAGGAACTTGCAGATGCCAAATCCCAGGAAGCGACGCAGGCACAGAGTATGAAGCTGCGCATTCAGTATATTTATGAAAGCGGAAATGACAATGGCCTTTTAGGCGCGCTGCTCTCATCGGATAATTTCACGGACTTTCTGAATGCGAGTACAAATGTTTCTGAGCTGGAGAAGTACGACCGCAAAATCCTGAAGGAATATGCTCAGACCTGCGAGACAGTGAAGAACAAGCAGGAGGAAGTTCAGAAGGAGGCGGAACAGATTTCCGCTCTTCAGGAGCAGAGCAAGAGCAAGCGCGAGGAGATCCAGGAACTGGTTGATGCAACACGTCAGGATGTAGATAATTATGCTGCATCGCTGGAGGGAGAGCAGAGTTCTGCGGCAGATCTTCTGGAAAGTATTCAGAAGCAGCAGGAGAACATCGATGCACTCAACCAGAAGGCTGCTGATGAGGTTGCAGCGGCTGATGCAGCTGCTGCGCAGGAGACACGTACCTCCACACAGACTGCAATTGCACAGGAGCAGGCAAAGAGTTCCGGTTCTGACAACGCAGGATCCGGATCTGCTGCGTCATCGTCATCTGCTTCCAGTGGAAGCACAGCTGCTTCAACGACGGGTTCGTCAGCATCTTCCGCTTCATCGGCTTCTTCCAGCACATCAACGTCCTCTGGTTCGTCGTCTTCTGGCTCATCGGCAGCTGCTGCTGCGACGCCGACTCCGACACCAACACAGGCGCCAACGCCTGCAGAATCGACAGCCACATCAGATTCATCATCTTCGTCCGCATCTTATTCGGGTGCAGTGCTGACTGCTGCAGCCGGCAGGATTCAGGGCCCAAGCGGTGCGGAGACCTACTACAATATGGATATGTCCGGTGTTGTCAGCATCATGCGCAGCATGGGCAATACGGATGAATATTGGGTCCGCTCAGATGGTGTCAAGATGCTTGGAAGCTATGTCATGGTTGCTGCAAACTTAAGTGTCCGGCCTCGTGGTTCTCTGGTTGCCACCAGCCTTGGTACAGGTATCGTAGTGGATACCGGCGGATTTGCAGTGGCAAATCCATATCAGCTGGATATTGCGACGAACTGGTAATGCTGTAGTCCGTTTCATAGGAATTATTAAGCAGTCAGTTCATAGGAATTATTAATAAGAAAGAGTCCTTTAATCCCTGCATCGGTGCAGGGATTGCAGGACTCTTTTTTCTTTTTGTACAGAAAGCAGATTGCAAAACGTATATGACATTCGCAGCTAAATCTGCAAAAATGGCAGCGCGTGTATTAGGATGTTTATGTTGGAGTCGAAAGGTGAAGCCTCAATACCTGGTCATATGGATATTTTCAAACAGAAACAATCAGTAAATATGCATATTTTTAAATGGTAAAAAACTGCATTCATACATATTTTTGAATAATATAGTGCGTTCCCTGAACTTTTTGTGTTATTCTGTTTCCAGGAGGAAAATGCCATGTTGAAGAGAATTGCGGAAGCTGATCTGGATGCTTTTCTGGAATCGGATGAGAGGAAGTGCCTGGTTATCAGAGGAGCCAGACAGGTCGGAAAGACATATCTGGTTCGGGAAGCTGGAAGAAAAAGGGCTGATTGGTCGTATATAGAAATTAATTTTCTGGAACAGCCACAGCTTAAGGATATATTTTCCGGCAGTCTGGATATTGCGACATTGCTGCTTAATTTTTCCCTGATGCTTCCAGCTGCACGGTTTGTAGCCGGAAAAACTCTTTTGCTTCTGGATGAAATTCAGGAATGTCCGGAGGCTGTCACCTCACTGAAATTTTGGGCGGCGGATGGACGCTTCAGGGTGGTTGCTACAGGATCAATGCTGGGAATTGATTATAGGAGACCATCTTCATATCCGGTTGGATCGATCCGGTATCTGGATCTGTATCCGCTGGGGCTTCGGGAATTTTTATGGGCGGAAGGTGTGAATGACAACACTATTGAAGCCGTCAGGGAGTTCTTTGTGCGAAGGGGTCCTGCGCCATGTGCTGTACATGAACAGATGATGAAATACCTGAAGTTATATATGATCGTCGGAGGAATGCCTGATGTAGTGAACCGGCTTATTGAAACGGGTGATATCAGAGAAGTGGACAGAAGACAGAGAGAGATTCTCGATGATTACAGATATGATATCGCACACTATGCATCTGCAGATATTAAGATTAAAGCAGAGAAGTGTTATTTTTCGCTGCCGAGACAGTTATCCAAGGCAAACCATAAATTTCAGTATTCTGTAGTCGAAAAAGGGAGTACAAAGAGAAAATTCGGCTCAAGTATTGACTGGCTTATACAGGCTGATCTTGTGACAGCATGCGCAAACGTCTCAAAGATAGAGTTTCCATTGGATGCATTTGCTGATAGTGACAGTGTGAGGCTGTATCCTATTGATACAGGACTTTTATTGGGCATGTTCGATTACTCGGTAAAATTGGCACTGATGAATGACGGAGCAGCGGACAGTCCCATCATATTGCAGGCCAAAGGTGGTATATATGAAGCACTTGTGGCGGACATTCTGATAAAAAATGGGTATAGGAATTCGTATTTTTACAAGAACGATACCACAGGAATTGAGATTGAGTTTTTGATTCAGTCAGATACTGGAATCATTCCAATCGAGGTAAAAGCAGGAAATAATCGTTCCAGATCGCTTGACCGGATCCTTGGGAAGAATCCGTCCATGATTGGGTATAAACTGATTGATGGCAATGTTGGCGTACATGACAGGAAGATAAGCATTCCGCTGTATATGGCTATGTTTCTTTAACTCTCGTGCAATGCAATACCTCGAAGTACTCTTTTGGGAAAAAGAGACAAATATATCCGAAATATAGATTGAAGAATACACTGATTGCTGTATAATTGCAGATAGATGAATATAATTCAGCTAATAGCTGTTTATTGGATATAAAATTCGGAATATTTATACAAGGGGGTGCAGAATATGTCATGGAATGCTTTGCTCATCATGGTTCCTGTAGTCAGTGTAATTGCGCTGCTCTTTGCCGCAGGTATGGCAGCGTCTGTGAAAAAGGAGGATCCCGGAACGGAGAAGATGCAGGAGATTGCCTCTGCCATCCGGGAAGGTGCGAATGCTTTCCTGACCTCCGAGTATAAGGTGCTGGTGGTGTTCGTTGGCGTGCTCTTCCTGCTTCTGGGATTCGTGCTTGGAAACTGGATTGAGGCCGTGTGCTTTCTGGTTGGCGCCTGCTTTTCGGTGCTTGCAGGATTCTTCGGGATGCGTGTGGCGACGCTGGCAAACGTCCGGACAGCAAATGCCGCAAGAAATTCCGGAATGCCAAGGGCTTTGTCCGTTGCCTATCACGGAGGCGCGGTTATGGGATTCTGTGTAGTAGGTCTCGGTATCCTGGGTGCAAGTGTGATCTATCTGATCACCGGCAGCACGGATGTTCTGTTCGGATACAGCCTGGGTGCCTCCTCAGTTGCGCTGTTTGCCCGTGTGGGTGGCGGCATCTATACGAAAGCTGCGGATGTTGGTGCGGATCTCGTGGGTAAGGTGGAAAACAACATCCCGGAGGATGATCCGAGAAATCCGGCGGTGATCGCTGACAACGTCGGAGATAATGTCGGAGATATTGCGGGTATGGGTGCAGACCTGTTCGAATCCTATGTGGGTGCGCTCGTATCCGCGGCTACCCTTGGCATTGCCGTCTCCGGAGAGGCTGGTGTTCTGTATCCGATGCTTATCGCGGCCTGCGGGATTCTGGCATCGATCGTTGGAACCTTCTTTGTAAGAGGCAGGAAAAACGGCAATCCGCAGAAGGCATTGAATCTTGGCAGCAATATCGCTTATCTGATTGTCGTAGTGGTCGCCCTGATTCTGAGCAATGTCTTCTTTGGAGGTTTCCGGCAGGCGGTGGCTGTGATCTTCGGGCTTCTGGTGGGCTTTGTGATCGGACAGATGACAGAGATCTATACTTCGGATAAGTATAATTCCGTGAAAAAAATCGCAGAGGAATCACAGACCGGTGCCGGAACGACCATCATTACCGGACTTGCGGTCGGCATGAAATCAACGGTCATCCCGATTCTCTGCATCTGTGTTGGTATTTTTGTATCTTATCTGACTGCAGGTCTGTACGGAATCGCACTTGCAGCAGTCGGCATGCTTGCGACAGCGGGAAGTACGATTTCCGTAGATGCCTACGGACCGATTGCGGACAATGCGGGCGGTATCGCAGAGATGTCGGGACTGGATGAGAGCGTACGGGATATTACCGATACGCTGGATTCGGTCGGAAATACCACTGCTGCCATCGGAAAGGGATTCGCCATCGGGTCTGCCGCGCTGACAGCTCTCGCGCTCTTTGTTTCCTATGCTCAGGCGGTGCATCTGGACAAGATTGATATCATGGACCCGAAGGTCATCATCGGTCTGTTCATCGGCGGCATGCTTACCTTCCTGTTTTCCGCATTCACAATGGAGTCTGTCTCCCGGGCGGCTTACAAGATGATTGAAGAGGTCCGCAGACAGTTCCGGGAGGACCCCGGGATTCTGGCCGGGACAAGCAGGGCGGATTACAGGACCTGCGTCGGCATTTCCACGCAGGCGGCACTGCACGAAATGATAGCACCTGGTATTCTGGCAGCGGCTTCTCCGATTGTGCTGGGGCTTGTGCTGGGCACCGATGCCCTCGGCGGCATGCTGGCAGGAGCCCTGCTCACCGGTGTTCTGATGGCGATCTTCATGAGTAACTCCGGCGGTGCATGGGACAACGCAAAGAAATACATTGAAAGCGGGAAGTATGGAGGAAAGGGAAGCGAAGCCCATAAGGCAGCGGTCGTCGGAGATACCGTTGGCGATCCGTTCAAGGACACCTCGGGACCTTCCATCAATATCCTGATCAAGCTGATGACCATCGTATCTCTGGTATTTGCACCGCTGTTTCTCGCAGTTGGAAGCCTGCTCTGACACATATCACTTTGCGGTAAATTTCATTGGTGTGTCCGGATGGCACTTCTCATGCAGGCCTTTGGAGTGAGTTTTACGGACAGTTAGCTGGTTTTATGCTAAATTGCCAATAACGTGGATAGCGAGAATGTTTGAGGAGGGCGCTTTTTTGCCCGTCGAGTTTCGCAGCAACAAAAAAAGCATAAAACCAGCTTACTGTCCGTTTACGAACGGAAACAGACAAATGAGAAGTGCCGTCCGGACACACTTCGGAATAGTAATCTGTTTTTCTGATATGCTAAGCGGGAATCGATTCCATTTTTATCTTCAAAAACATATTTTATTATGTTATGATCAATGCAAAAGAAACCGTTAACGAAGCTGTTGACTTCAGATGCTTTTGTAGAGGACAGTTGTAGAGGAAAGGCGGATGAGAAGTCCGCATCTGCCGGAAAATGGATTGACGTCTGTTCCAGAAGAAAGGGGAAGAAATGAAAAGCTTACAGTACACCGTAAAAACCGCACTGGGTCTTCATGCACGCCCTGCCGCAATGCTTGCGCAGACCTGCATCACACTGAAAAGTCAGGTCCTGATCGAGTATGATGGGGAAGTAGCAGGAGGCAATAATGTGCTTCAGATTCTGAAGCTGCATGCGACAAAGGGCGCTGTTCTGAATATCACCGCAGAGGGTCCTGATGAGGAAGAAGCAATTCAGAAAATCTCTGCTGTACTGGAAAGCCTTGCGGCAAAGGACAAGAAGGTTGAAATTCTTCGGGTAGCCTTCTTCGGAACCAAGGACTATGACCGCATGTTTTTCAGCGAGCTTGCCCGTGATAAAGGGGACGGCACCTACAATGTTGATATCAAGTACTTCAATGCAAGGCTGACAGAAGAGACGGTTCATCTGGCAGAGGGTTTCCGCGCGGTCTGCATCTTTGTAAATGACGAGGCACCGCGTCCGGTCGTTGAGGCACTGTATCATTGCGGTGTGCGCCTGATCCTGCTCCGGTGTGCCGGCTTCAACAATGTGGATCTTGAGGCGGCAAAGGAATACGGCATCACCGTCCTGCGTGTACCGGCTTATTCTCCGTATGCAGTTGCAGAGCATGCTATGGCGATCATGCAGGCGGCAAACCGCCATATCCACAAAGCGTATCTGAAGGTAAAGGAAAATGATTTTGCCCTCAGTGGTCTGTTGGGTGTAGACCTGCACAACAAGGTAGCAGGTATCATGGGAACCGGAAAAATCGGACAGTGCATGGCAAAAATCTGCAAGGGCTACGGCATGACTGTTCTGGGCTGGGACGCATTCCCGAATAAAGCGCTGGAGGAATCCGGACTGCTCACCTATGTCAGCAAGGAAGAGCTGATTCAGAAGGCAGACCTGATTTCCCTGCATCTCCCCCTGATCATGGGAGAAGGAGGCACCTACCATCTGATCAACGACGATACCATTGCGATGATGAAGGACAACGTCATGCTGGTGAATACATCCAGAGGAGGACTTGTTGATGCAGAGGCGCTGATCCGTGGACTCAAGGCACAGAAATTCCACGCAGTGGCGCTGGATGTATACGAGGGAGAGGACGCCAATGTCTATACCAACCGTTCCGACGACTTCCTGACCAACGACATTGTTGCCCGCCTGACCATGTTCCCGAACCTCATCCTGACCTCCCATCAGGCCTTCTTCACAAGAGAGGCACTGCAGGCAATTGCCGCAGTCACCATGGAGAACGCACGCAACTTCAACGAGCAGCTGCCCTATGGAGCCGCCGAATGCAAAGCGAAATAACGATCAAACGGTAAAATAATAAAACAGCCATGCCAAAGCGTAACGTAGGCATGGCTGTTTTTGTTAGAAAAATTGTTTCATTTATATTAAATATTGTTTGACACCCTTGACAGACTGTGTTATTGTAAAAAATGCACTATTATGGCAACATGTGCCTAACTTCATAAAAAATAAAAAGAATTAAACCCATTTTTACGAGGTTGGCCAGGCATGTAACGTTACCGTCTTCCCCTCCTGTCCGCAGGTCCGGAAGACATAATTCATTTTTCATATTATAGCACAAGGGGTGAAACGTCAATGGAGAAAAACAGGATACGTCTGATCCACAGCGGAAGAAACATTCGCATGACCTACCAGAGACAGAAAGAAGTTCTGGAGATGCCCAATCTGATCGAGGTCCAGAAGAATTCCTACGAGTGGTTCCTGAAGGACGGACTCAGGGAAGCTTTTGATGATATCTCTCCGATCGAAGATTACGGCGGAAAGTTGAGTCTTGAGTTTGTGGATTACCAGCTCTGTGAGGATGATGTAAAGTATTCCATCGAAGAGTGTAAACAGCGTGACGCTACATACGCAGCACCACTGAAGGTAAAGGTTCGCCTGTTTAATAAGGAAAAGGACGAGATTAGCGAGCATGAGATATTCATGGGTGATCTTCCCCTGATGACAGCAACGGGCACCTTCGTGATCAATGGCGCAGAGCGTGTTATCGTCAGTCAGCTGGTTCGTTCTCCCGGAATTTATTATGGCATCGCACACGATAAGCTGGGAAAAGAGCTGTATTCCTGTACAGTGATACCGAACCGTGGTGCATGGCTTGAATATGAAACTGACTCCAATGACGTTTTCTGGGTGCGTGTAGACCGTACGAGAAAGGTTCCGATTTCCGTTCTGATCCGTGCGCTTGGTATCGGAACAAACGCAGAAATTGTCGAGTATTTCGGCGAGGAACCGAAGATCCTGGCAAGCTTTACCAAGGATACATCCACCAACTATC
>JBJEMO010000267.1:0-3802 GCA_051879715.1 Bilifractor sp. | reverse complement strand
CCGAGAAGTCGGTTTCATTTTTTCCCGTAAACTGGTTCACCGAAAATGCGAACGGAAGACTCTGGTTGTAGACAAGCGCCATGTTCAGCTCAGAGTCCGCCAAGGATACTTGTGGCGCCTAAAACATACAGAAATTTTTTCATCTATGCTCTCCGTTCATGTGCGGCTTCATTCGCGATGAGACCGCGCATGAAAAGAGAAAGCTGTCATTTTCGGTGCATGGTGTCCGGTTCCCATAAAATTCCATAAAAAAGCGCAGCGAAAGTTTATGATTTTTTAATCGGAACCTGACACCACCGATACCTAAGAAGCAGGAGATACAAAAAATATGAATAAGATATTAGAGCGGTTTCGGGAAGCACAGGCACGGGACTACAACGAGGCACTGACGGAGATCCGGTCGGGCCGGAAGATCTCCCACTGGATGTGGTACATCTTTCCGCAGATTCACGATCTAGGATTCAGCAGCACTTCCCAGTATTACGCCATACAGAGTCTGCGGGAGGCGCAGGATTACCTGAACAATCCTGTGCTTGGCGCTCATCTTGTGGAGATCAGCAATGCTCTTCTCAATCTGGAGACAAATGACCCGCATCAGGTCTTCGGCAGTCCGGATGACAAGAAGCTCCGATCCTGCATATGTCAGTTCGGATAAACATACCTGATTCTTAACTGAAGTAAGTGTCTATCAGAAAAGAAACAAAGACCATAAAGGATTTATTGATAGAATTTCCGAACTCGTTGTAATCGGTATAGATCAGTTCTTCGACAAAATCATCATAGCCGATGATGAGGACATCGAAATCCTTAACGAGCAGCGCGCCGTAGAGCCCATCTCCCATATCGCCGTCATAGTAAACTTTCCATCCTTCCTCCTTGATAACCGAAGCAGCTTCATCCACTGTCATTCCGTTCATCAGCCCGCCGATGCGGTGAATCGACGGTCCCCAGACCGCAACTGCCGCTACTGTGTCGTCGAGTGCTGTAGTATAGAAGCCAAGTTCATCATTCATATACCCCGTAAAAAGTGAGACAGATTCATCTGGCTCAGTGCATCCGTAATAATCGCAGACTTCTGCCATATCTCCGCCAATCTCATAGCGAAGATCATATGAATCAGTTTCCCAGTCCGTTTCAATATTGAGCCGGTCATAGCTCTTGTCATTTAATGCAGTAACAGTGATTTCTTTAGAAAACCTTTTCGCCGGTCTGCCGTTATACCTCGGATTGATCAACAGTTTATAGACTCCGGGGGTACTGATCTCAAGATCCACATAGGCATCATTGTCTACACTGAATGTTCCATAAGCAGTACCATCCTTTCCAGTCACGGTCACGTCAAAGGAGCGAACATCTGCCCCTTTTTTTCCGGATACACGGACACGACTTTTAAGGTTGATTCTCGTATTGCTGGATGTATTTTCTCCCAGGCCGCAGTCCTCCAGTGCTCTGTAAACAGTCCGGACCTGTGACTCAGTCAGTCTGCCGGAAGTCTGCAGGATCCTTGCACTGTCACGAATATATGCTGCACAGCGGGGATAGCTGCACTGCGAAGGCATCATCATCAAAGTCCTCACAAAGAGATTCGCCATTTCCCGCTGGCTTAATGCCTCAAATTCTGCTCCCTCATAATTCTGAGTCATCAGGTATGCCGCGTGGAAAATAACGGTGCTGTTATGGTGTACACCACCATCATCATCTGCAGTATTCGAAGTATCATGCTGCCAATACTCTCCCTTATAAACCGCAGGATAGTGAGTTCGTTCAAGCAGGTCAAGGAAATGCTCAGGGCCCACCGGATCCGTTCCATACCTGTCAAAACTAATAAAATCACAGGTTCCGTTGAGGCTTCCGTCATCCTCATAATCCTGCACACATTCCCCCATTATGTCTGCAATGCCTTCGTTGAGAGCTCCAGGTTCTCCCTGATATTGAGTTCCGGAAAGCTCATCCACTATACGATGCCCATATTCATGCCCCATAGCGTCGATTGCCATCTTATAGTTCTCTATGCATAAAATCATCTGAAATTTATGGCCATCAACGAAAAATCCTGTTGCACCAGCATTGCTCGGATTATATTTTTTTCCATTATCACCCTTTGGGGAACAATTAAAAACCACTGTCACCGTTTCATCCGCATTGGCATTAATCCTCATATCCTTACGAAAGAAATCCTGTGCCACCGCGCATTCATAATATAGCTGAACCGGCAGCTTCAGGTTCTTATCCGATAAATCTGTTCCGCTTACGAACAGCGGGCTTGTATTGTCATAATCCCAAAGAAAATGTGGGTTCCTTACTTCTCTCCCTGTCCCTTCATTGCTTTCAGGCGTTAAAGACACAGTATTCCTGTTATAGCGGGCCTTATAAGCCTGTGCATCTTTTTCGCTGTAGGAATCAATCCAGGAAAAGTCATCTTCTGATGTCACCGATGTGGGATAAGCGCAATGTTTATAATTACTATTCGAGCATTCATATAAGACACCATCTTCTCCTACCGCAAACAGCTTGCTAAGTGATCCTTGTTTTTTACCATAAAATGGAAGTTTTTTCTGCGCATCGAGCATGAGGATCCTGTGGTCCCTGTCATACATCAGAAATTTGCCTGCATAGTTTTCCAGAGGAACTGTACGTTCAGTATTATTTGTATCTTTTCCTCGTCCCGTCACCGCATCATAATTTACTGTTTCCGAAAGAAGTACAAGTGAACCATCTCCTGCAGATATCAGAATAATCTGCTGCATAGTGATAAATTTATATGTCAGAACCGGCTCATGATCATTCAACGTGTAGATCGAAAGCCCTTCTGAGATAAAAGAGGAACTGTCACTATCAATATAAGAAGCTGCCGCGGACAGCGCTTCCTCCTCGGAGATGACCGGGACGAAGCTGTACTCCGAAAGATCCATGTAGTTTCCGGTGAGGCCGAGCACCTGGCCGTTGTCCGCTGCGTTAACGATGATGTCCCTCCCATAGACCGGGATTCCATTGTACTGCTGTGCAAAACGATAGCTCGTAACACCGTCAAAGCTGTTTATCCGACAGCTTCCCAGGTCATCCGCGCTATCGATTCCGGATTCCTCCAAGGTCCCGGCGATGCTCTCGCGTGCCGACGCCTCATCTGTTACAGCAGTATCCGAATAGTCGGGATCAAGCTCTGTCATTGTACCAGCATTGCTGTTATTGCGAGCGCGTTCTTCCTTCTCTCGATCGGCCTCCTCCGCCTGTTCTTCCGGTGATAATTCGCTTTCGGACTGATTTTGCCCATCGGCGCGGTCGAATGGCCGCAGGAAAATGAATACAGTTGTCAGAACGACCACCAGGGCAGCAAGAAATGCCATGACAAGTTTCAGCAGGCGGTGTGGTTTGCGCGTATGATCAGACATAAATTTCTCCCTCGAATCAGGATATTTTTGAACCTTATTAATTTGTCCTAAAACTTGATACAGAACCACATATTCAGGTTGTCCTATTTACATACTGGCATCATACATTCATTTTTTATCCAACCTCCTGTCTATTCATAGCCTCGTTTGTCGCCCTTTCTCCAGGCCATTGCTCAAACAGATTCTATTTTCTCCAGCTCGTATTCCACCGGATAGAAGCGATACATTGTATCCTCCATCTCCTGATAGAGCTCTGTCGCTTTCCGGAGAATACGCATCATATACAGCTCCGCCTGCCGGTCAGCATCAGCTTCTGTCCACTTGTTATGCTGTACCTGCTGCGTAAAATCAAAGCCAACTGCACCGAAAAACGGAGATCCGGAAATGCAGATCTGTTTTCTGCAGACCCCGTC
>JBJEMO010000266.1:0-3810 GCA_051879715.1 Bilifractor sp. | reverse complement strand
TCGATCTGAAACAGCAGCAGGCAGGTTGGCAGACCTCGAATGTGAACATTGCAGGCGTCACCTCCTCAGATACAGCTCATTGGACAGGAACGCCTCAACCCGGTGGGCAGTGCAGGGTTTCTTACAACGCGACGGACGGTGTTAAATTTATTTGGTCAGGCAAAGCAAACATTAGTGAGCTTACGGATATAGTAAATAGCAGTGTCACCAAATATACAGCAAAAACGCTGATAGGTTATGGAAACGCTGCCTATTTCACTAAAAACATTGAAATTAATGGAAAAAAGGTGCGTGTAAGATCATTTTATGCAGGTGAAGGATCTACTTTTCAGAGTGCAGCGGAAGCGTTTGACGAAAATCCCACCGCAGTAAAATTTACGGAAAGCGAATTTTATAAAATCGAACGATGGGATAAATATACTCCTGATGTTCTAGCGTTTGCATATTTTGACCTGGATGAAAATAACAACATCAAGAATTATACGCTTGTGACGACGGACGCCGTATATTATTCGTCGGATGGCGGTAAAACATGGAAATTGAAATGATGCAGAAAAAGGAGACGAACACTGATAAACAAGAATAAGAAAGGCTTCACCCTCGCGGAACTCCTCATCGTGATCGCCATCATTGCTGTGCTTGTGGCTATATCTATACCGATCTTCACCTCGCAGCTGGAGAAGAGCAGGGAGGCAGTAGATCTTGCTAATCTCAGATCTGCTTATGCAGCGGGATGCTATAAGCTGATGGATGCTGACTTTGATTCAAAATCTAAGGATCAGACTTATATCTATGATCCGACAGCTGGGAAACTGCTGACTATTACGAAAGCAAACAACGTAACGAACAGCGATGCGCTCTTCTGTGGCAAAGGGACTTCAACAGTTGGGAGTGAAGATAATACCCAATCAATAACATGGAATGGGACTGAATACACGGATTATAAAAAAATTCCAAAGCCGATTGCCGGCAAGAAAGGTAACTTTTACTCAGCAGGCAGTAAGGGAATGCTTTACGACCCGAAAGAAGACGTAAAGGGGAAAGCAATTGCTGTATTCATCTATCCGAGTAGCAATTCGGTTATAGCTTATTTTTATTGAGATTGAAGATTCTGAATGCCGGGATCCAGGCGGCAAGGGAATGCCTGGATGCAAGAGAAATATACGTCGAGTCGCAGAAGCATGCCGAAGGATTTTATGAGAAGGCAGGCTTTGAGGTGACTTCTGAAGATTTTTTCGAGGCAGGAATCCCACATGTTCAGATGCGCCTTATGTTTTACTGATTGGAATGCTTGCCCTCCCGTCGAGAAGATGAGTAGGACAACGCAAAACACGACATAAACGCCAAAGTCAGCACCAACACAAAGTACGACATAAGCACCAACATCAGCACCAACATAAACCACGACAAAAGGACCAACATCAGCTATAATATAGAAAACAACATTAACTAAAACATCAAATATGACGCCTCTTGTTCAGCACGATATCACTATTGAGGTTTGAACCATGAATAAACACCACCTCGAGAAAACTGTACGCTGGATTCTGTACGTGATGCTGATGGTCACGGTGTTAACGGCCCTTATTGCGCTTGTTGACAAGAGGACCGGTTCAGAGACAACAGCGGCAGATGCACCTGTCTCAGAAGCCCCTGTCGGATCATTTGAAAGCACTGCTTTTAATGAAGGCTGGGTGATGACGGAAGGTGGGAAGGACAGGACAATCACTCTCCCCTATCGGGAAGCCTCCATACACTCCAAAGAGCTGACGATCAGAAATACCTTGCCTTCAGATCTCAAGGATGGCATGAGCCTCATCACGTTCTCCTCTATGGCGGACATCTACATTCGGATCAATGGAGTGCTCCGGGAATCCTATTCCTCGGAGACCATGAAGAATATGCCCTATTTCATTCCGAGCGCCTACAACGTCGTTGAACTCACGAGAGAAGACGCAGGAAAGGAGATCTCGATCACGGTTGTGCCCAAGGCAAGTATCAACCTGAATGAGGTCTACTTTGGCTATGGCAATAACGTGTGGTTCAGAATCGTAAGAAATAATGTGGCGAAGATTGCCATCGCATTTGTGGTGATCATTCTCGGCATGATTCTGGCGATAACATCTAAAATCATGCAGCGCATATCGGCAAGCGCCGAGGCGGGCTTCTTCCTTGGCCTCTTCATGGTCGATTTCGCAACATGGATTTTCAGCGAGTCGGAACTTCGACAGCTGATATTTCAAAGACCTTCCATGTCTCAGTATTTTGCATACTGGGCGATGGAACTGTTTGCTCCGCTTGCTGCCACTTATTTCGATGCGGTTCAGGACAAAAGACATCATAGGGCCTATTCCCTCATTATCACGCTGTCTACGCTGCAGATTATTGTCAACGTAGTGCTGCATTTCACAGGCTTACTTGAGTTTTACCAAACAATGGCTGCATCGCATGTGTGGCTTGCCATTGGAATTATTCTGACCGCTGTCAATGTGATCCGGGATATACGCAGCGGTATGATAAGGCAATACCTCGCAACGGCAATAGGGATGATCATCCTTCTGTTCGCGGGTGTCTTTGAACTTGTGCTCTTCTACAGAGTACGCTTCTACAGCATAGGGGTCGTTTCCAGCCTGGGACTCATTTTCCTTGCGGCAGCGACACTGGTTCAGAACCTGATGGATCAGATCCGCATTGCCAGACAGCGGGAGGAGAAGCACAGCCGAATGGTCATCAATATGATTGAAAGTATCGCGGTGGCAATCGACGCAAAGGACGAGTACACGGGAGGTCATTCGGAGAGAGTGGGCTATTATGCCGCGATCCTTGCAAAAAACATGGCGGCAGACTGGGGCTTTACCGACGAGGATATTCAGAGAATACACTACATAGGCCTGATGCACGATATTGGGAAAATGGGCGTTGCAGATTCGGTTCTCAACAAACAGGGACGCCTCAATGATGACGAGTACAGCCTCATGAAGAAGCACGCAGAGGTGGGCTCAGAGATTCTCTCCGGAATGGACATGGATATTCCGGGATTAAGCGACGGCATCCGCCACCATCACGAGAGATATGATGGGACTGGCTATCCGGATGGACTGTCGGGGAGTGAGATTCCGCTTGTTGCCAGGATTCTCTGCCTGGCTGACAGCTATGATGCCATGACTTCTGATCGGGTTTACAGAAGACGCCTGTCTGACCAGGATGTGCGTAAGGAGTTTGTACGCGCGAGTGGAAGCCAATTTGATCCGGCGATCACGAAGATCTTCATCGATCTTCTCGACAGCGGCAAAATTCATCCGGTAACGATACAGGGCATGGCGGCGAAGCGTGACGGAAGTTTATTAAAGTCTGCTCTCCTTGAAAAACGTATGCTGGAGCTCACAGAAACAGGAACACACATCGATCATCCTGACTATATCCGCATGATCAGCTTTCTCATAAAGCTGGATGAAAAGAGAAACAGGAATGTGGATATATTCCTGCTCACCTTCAAGGAGAAAGCTGAATTGAGCGAGATAAAGTCAAGGCTATCCATGAAGGATCTTTGCATCGCCCTCGATGATAGATTTGCCATTGTCACCCTGTCTGGAAAAACGCCTGAATATGTGAGTCAATTTGAAGAGTTCCTTCAGCATCTGGAGAAAGTGAGTGTAGAGCGGATCTGAATAAGGACATATTCGCATATCGCGGCATTCGAGAGATTCGGCAATTCCAAATGGCCGTATCTTTGCAGAAAGCATGGCTGATCGTTTTTTTTAGTATAGAGGTTGACAGATGGAAAAAGAAGCAAACTGGCCGGGACCGGAG
>JBJEMO010000265.1:0-3835 GCA_051879715.1 Bilifractor sp. | reverse complement strand
TGTTCTGGATTTTATAAAGGCATCACAAGATGAGAAATCAAATGCTACGATTGCCATTATGTGCAGTGATTCAGCCTATGGGAACGGACTGAGACTGGTACTTCAGAACTTATCCAAACATATCCTTGTATTTGAAACCCCGGAGGTCGCAAGAAAAAAGCTTGGAAAGAAAAAGCCTATGCTTTGGGTTGTTACAGAAGCTCCGACAAAACAGCCGGATCAGCCGTGGCGGGCGGACAAAAGAACACCCGTGATTCTTCTATCCAATCAACTGGAATCAGAAATAACGATAGAAAAGAATGCAGGTAAGTTGATCATCTTGCCCATGCCTGTTCTACCAGGAAGTCTCCGTAATGCAGTTAAGGCTTATCTTTTGTTAAAGGAGGGAAAGCAATAAGAATGATTATTATTATCCTATCAATCATATTACTACTACTTCTTCTTACTTCTTTCCTCTATATTCAAAAGAAAAAAGTGATGTCGCTTCAACAGCAGATTGGTGATCTCCAAAATAAAATTAGTATTCTTGAGAAACAATATCTTTCAGCTGAACAGTATAACGATTCTCTCAGGCAGGAAGCATACACGGTTCATTTATATGCTTCTCTCTCGCTGGAGGAGGCAAAAAAAACATCCATAAAAGATAAGCAGTCTCAAATCATCCGTTCCAGTGAACATATCCTCGAGTTACTTAATAACGAAAAATTTTAGTGCGGCAGCAATGTCGCACTATTTTATGTGATATCATCACCGAAATGTTATTTTAGATTGGCTATACTATAATCAAGCAAAGGAAAGGAGCTGGCAATATGGCAGTTATCAATATTAATAGAAATCAATTTGAAGAAATGGTGCATAGCGGAAAGACTGTTCTGGTGGAGTTTTCAGCCCCTTGGTGCGTATATTGCCGCCGTCTGGCTCCAGCATTGGAAAGCGTTGCTGAGGAATATAAGGATACGCTGGTATTCACTGCTGTCAACATTGATGATGAACCGGAATTGGCTGAGACCGAGGCTATTGAAGTTGTCCCTACTCTGCTGATCTATCACAGCGGACAGACTCTTGGCTCTATCGTCGCTCCGGAATCCAGAGCGCAGCTGGTGGCTTTTATTGAGGAAACCTTACAGCACCGGACTCAGGAAGTAAATAATGCGCAGCATATCTATGACATGATCGTTGTAGGTGGCGGTCCCGGCGGGTATACCGCAGCCCTTTATGCTGCAAGAGCAGGAATGGACACCGTGGTTTTAGAAAAGCTGTCTGCCGGTGGGCAGATGGCTCTGACCGAGCAAATCGACAACTATCCCGGCTTCGAGGATGGCATCGACGGTTTCTCCCTGGGAGAAAAAATGAAGCGAGGAACGGAGCGGTTTGGTGTGGAAACCAAGCTGACTGAGGTGCTGTCTCTGGAACTGTCAGGTTCTGTAAAGAAAGCTGTGACCAGCGAAGGCGCTATGTACGCAAAATCCATCGTATTGGCTACAGGAGCCGGTCCCAGAGAGCTGGGTGTTGATGGGGAACAGGCGTTAATCGGTAAAGGTGTCCATTACTGTGCGGCCTGTGACGGAATGTTCTATCGGAACAAAACGGTTGTCATCGCAGGAGGTGGCAATACCGCTGCGGCAGATGCCCTGATCCTCTCCCGTATCTGCAAAAAAGTCATCGTCGTTCACCGAAGAGACACCTTAAAAGCAACAAAGATTTACCATGAACCTTTGATGAAAACAGAAAATGTAGAATTTCTCTGGGACAGTGAGATTATAGCTCTGCTCCATAACGAAAAGCTGACCGGTATCCAGATTAGGAACGTGAAAACTGGAGAAGAAAGTACCCTTGCTTGCGATGGTGTATTTGTAAGCGTGGGAAGAAAGCCTTCCACCGAATTGATGAAAGATCAGATTGAGATTGATCCGGCTGGATACATTATTGCAGATGAGAGTACCCGCACCAACATCCCCGGTGTGTTCGCCGTTGGGGATGTCCGCACAAAGGCATTACGGCAGGTCGTAACTGCTGTAGCCGATGGGGCAACTGCTGTTCACTATGCAGAGGAATATTTAGCAGGAGGAATGTGAGATGAAAGAAAAAATTAAAAAATGGCTGAAGCCAGTTCTTTTTACCGCAGGCGGCGCATTAGTTGGCCTTGCATATTACTACTTTGTGGGATGCCCCACTGGAGCTTGTCCGCTGACTTCTAACCCGTTCATCACGATGGCCTATATGGGCTTTATCGGCTGGCTGTTGTCCGGTATTTTCGGAAAGGGGTGCAGCGGTTCATGCAATACGCAGTAGCTTTCCTGGAGGGCATTATCACCTTCATATCACCCTGCCTGCTTCCCATGCTGCCCATCTATATCTCCTATTTTGCAAGTGGTGGAGAACGCAGCACAAAAAAGACCTTGTTGGGAGCGTTGGGATTTGTTAGTGGGTTTACTGTAATCTTTGTGGCAATGGGCACTTTGGCAGGCACCATTGGCAGCTTCCTGCGAGAATACAAAGGTGCAGTGAATTTAATTTCCGGATTGATAGTAATTCTTTTTGGCCTCAATTTTCTGGGCATTTTCAAAATGAATTTGTTCAGAGGCGGCAGTAAAACATTAAACAGTCGTGAGATGGGGTTCTTCCCCGCTATGCTCTTTGGCATAATATTTTCCTTGGGCTGGACACCTTGTGTGGGCGCATTCCTCGGTTCTGCCTTGATGCTGGCCTCTCAGCAGGGTCATGTAATTAAAGGTATGCTGATGCTGCTTTGCTATTCGTTGGGACTTGGCATTCCTTTTCTTCTCAGTGCTATTCTGATCGACTATTTGAAGTCAGCCTTCAACTGGATTAAAAAACACTACCGGATCATCAATACTGTCAGCGGCTGTTTCCTGATATTGGTGGGTATCCTGATGGCAACAGGAACGCTGGGACAGCTACTCAGCCTGCTTAGTTGAGGAGGGTTTATGAATAAAAAGAAGATAATAATGATACTCGTTCTTGTGTTTGTTCTCATTTTAGGTGGCGCAGGAATTCTATATAAACAGCTTGGACAGAAACTGGCTCCCAATCTGCTTGCTACACAAACACCGCAGGAAACCGAATCCACAGAAGCCTCCACTCCAACAACACAAGAGAATGAATCAGAAAAGATATTGGCACCGGATTTTACAGTTTACGATCTGGATGGAAATGAAGTTCATCTTTCGGATTTTATCGGGAAATCCGTTGTCCTAAACTTCTGGGCAAGCTGGTGTAGTCCATGTAAAATGGAAATGCCTGATTTTAACGAAAAGTATCTGGAAATTGGTGAAGAAGTACAGTTTCTCATCATCAATATGACCGATGGCTCCAGAGAGACTGTGGAAACTGCATCTGCTTTCATCGCAGAACAGGGCTATTCTTTCCCGGTATTTTACGATACAGATCAGGATGCCGCTGCAACCTACGGTGTTTATTCACTGCCTACCACATATTTTATTGATGAGGAGGGAAACGCAATCGCTCAAGCAACGGGTGCAATTGATGAAGAAACCTTGCAGCAAGGAATTGACATGATTATTTCCGACAGGTGATGATCAGCATATTATATCGAAGTAAAATGCAAAAAAGTGGCCACGGTCTCACACTCCAAAACGGAATGGACCGTGGCTCTTTCTCTACCTTCAGCGCTGTTCTTCTTTTTGTTGTTTCTTCTCTTCCACTCGTTTGTGACGGTCAATACCCAAGATATGCTCAACCGTCTGCTTGGCAATCAGATATTCCTGCATCTCTTTCTTCACCTGACGATATTCTGCATAGGCTTGTTTTTTCTCAACCAACAACCGGTTAAACTCCTCATGCAGAGCCTGAC
>JBJEMO010000264.1:0-26515 GCA_051879715.1 Bilifractor sp. | reverse complement strand
AGTGATCCGCAACCTCACAGAAGAGGAAATTGAAGGTAACAGAATAAGTGCGCAGCATTACGTAGATTTTGCCAACACCCTGAAAGAGGCAGAATAAATCTGCGGAAATTTCCGCTTCAGGATGCCTTCTTCTGTGACAGAAGGTCTGCGTAATCTAAAATAAGGCTGTGACTCCGCTATGTATTAGCAGGCGTCACAGCCTTATCGTTTTGCATATTGTTTGTGATGATTTCTGTTGAAATTACTTTTTACTTTGCGTAATCAGTTACACGGCTTTCACGAATTACATTCACCTTGATCTGACCCGGATACTGCATTGTATCTTCGATCTTCTTTGCAATGTCACGGGCAAGCAATACCATCTCTGCATCACTTACCTGATCCGGAACTACCATTACGCGTACTTCTCTACCAGCCTGAATTGCAAAAGACTTTTCTACACCCTTGAAGGAATTGGTAATATCCTCAAGGTCTTTTAATCTGTTTGTATACGCTTCCAGGGTCTCACGGCGGGCACCTGGTCTTGCCGCAGAAATTGCATCTGCTGCCTGTACAATGCAGGCAATCAGCGACTGCGGCTCTACATCACCGTGATGAGATTCAACCGCATTTACAACGATCGCAGGTTCCTTGTACTTTCTGCAAAGATCCGCACCGATCTGTACATGGGAACCCTCCACTTCATGATCGATTGATTTACCAATATCGTGAAGAAGCCCGGCTCTCTTGGCCATCCGGATATCCAGTCCGATTTCTCCGGCAAGCAGGCCGGCAAGCTGTGCGACTTCAATAGAATGCTTTAATGCATTCTGCCCATAACTGGAACGGAATGTCATACGGCCAAGCAGTCTGACAAGCTCCGGATGGATTCCATGAACACCGACTTCAAGAAGTGCAGCTTCACCTTCCTCACGGATCCTGTTATCTACTTCTTTCTTTGCTTTTTCTACTGTTTCCTCGATGCGCGCAGGATGAATACGCCCATCAACGATCAGCTTTTCCAGTGCAATCCGGGCAACCTCTCTCCGGATCGGATCAAAGGAAGAGAGCACTACTGCTTCCGGTGTGTCATCGATGATCAGGTCTACACCTGTAGCCTGCTCAAGGGCACGGATATTTCTTCCCTCACGCCCGATGATGCGCCCTTTCATCTCATCATTCGGAAGCTCTACAACAGAAATAGTAGACTCAGATACATGATCCACTGCACATTTCTGAATGGCAGTTACTACATACTCCTGTGCCTTTTTGTCAGCTTCTTCCTTGGCCTTGTCTACATAATCCTTGTAGAGTTTGGCCGCGTCAATTTTTACTTCGTCTTCAACAGATTTTAACAGAAATTCTTTTGCTTCTTCGGAGGTCATGCCGGAGATTTTCTCCAGCTCAAGTACGCGTTGATTCTGTAATTCATCAACCCTTTTTTCCTTCTCGAGTAATTTTGCTTCCTTTGCTGAAAGGTTTCCCTCACGGCGCTCAAGATTATCCGCCTTCTTTTCGACAGATTCCTCCTTGGCAAGCACACGCTTTTCATACTTCTGCAGTTCCGCCCGGCGCTCGCGATTCTCCTTCTCTCGCTCATTTTTCAGCTTCAGGTTCTCCTCCTGAGCTTCAAGAAGGGCTTCGCGTTTCTTGGTTTCAGCAGTTTTCAGAGCCTCATCTATGATGCCTCTGGCCTGTTCCTCGGCAGTGCCAATCTTTGTCTGATCTTCCCGGACTTTCTTGTCTACTGCCAGTTTACTGACTACCGGAACTGCAATAAGCAGGGTAACAATCACAGCAATGACCGCAACAATCACATGAATGATCATCGGGCTCATCATTACAGGTTACCTCCTTATTATGTTGTCACAGTTCAATACAATAGTTTATTTTATACAGATTTCACATTTTTGTCAATGTTACAATATACGGTGTAACATTGTGCAATCATCAGGCATAATTCTAAAGCTGTATGCTTTTGGAAAGAAAATTTCTGAACATGTACATTCATCTGTAATGGTGAATATGGATCACACTACAGAATAATTGCCTGCAGCTTTGCATTGAAACTGTTACAATCAGAGCAATATCATCCTTCCATCCTGTTTTCTCAGTAATCTGCTTCTGACTGAAAGGCATGAATTGCTTTCCAGATATCCGAAGACGCAAATCCTTTCCTGGCAAGAAAACCATAAAGTCTCCGCAATTCCCTTTCGTCCATGGAATGAGGATCTCCGGCCTTCTTCCGGATCAGCAGATCCAGCTGGTGGTCTTCGTCAAAAGGAATTTCCTCAAAGGCCATCTCTATTTCTTCAGACCCTACGCCCCTGTCCTCCAGCTCCCGCCGGATCATGCTGCGGCTCTTTCGGGATTTCATGGACGAAATATAGCTCTCGGCGAATTTTTCATCATTCAGATACCCGAAAGAACGGCAGTAAGCAATAGCGTCTTCAATCTGGGCTTCCTGATAATCCTCCTGGCAGAGCTTTTCCCGCAATTCTTTCTCTGTTCTTGCTTTATATAACAAGAGCTTTAGTGCCCGGGCTGCCGCTTTTCGGGAACCCTCTGGCAGTGAAAACGTCTGTTTGTCGGAAGAACCCGTATCCCTGTTCCTGTCACTGATCGTACCATCCCATTTACTGGTATTCCATTCCTTCATGAAAAAGAACTGCCTCCGACTGGATTATTATTCCGGACCTGTCTGACGCTTACCGGATTACTCTTCCGGATCTGTCTGATTCTCATCGGACTCCCCGTCCATATCAGCAGATTCAGGGGCGGTACTATCCGGGACAAGGCCATAGGCGGCACGTACTTTGTTCTCGACCTCTGCCATCACAGACGGATTCTGTGCCAGATACAGCTTTGCATTCTCACGGCCCTGTCCGATCTTCTCGCCAAGATAGGAATACCAGGCCCCGCTCTTATTTACGATACCGAGCTTTGCGGCAAGGTCCAGAATATCCGCTTCGCGGGAAATCCCCTTGCCGAACATGATATCGAATTCTGCCTCTTTGAAAGGCGGTGCCACCTTATTCTTGACAACTCTGACACGTGTATGGTTTCCGATCACCTCACCGCCCTGCTTCAGAGATTCTATCCTGCGGACATCAAGACGTACAGAGGCATAGAACTTTAATGCTCTTCCGCCGGTTGTCGTCTCAGGGTTGCCAAACATCACTCCTACCTTTTCACGGAGCTGATTGATAAATACAACAACACAGTTGGTCTTGCTGATGGCTGCGGTCAGCTTACGGCAGGCCTGAGACATCATCCTCGCCTGCAGTCCGACATGGGAATCGCCCATATCCCCGTCGATTTCCGCCTTCGGAACCAGGGCAGCCACGGAATCGACAATAATGATATCAACAGCACCGGAGCGCACCATCGTCTCTGTGATTTCCAGCGCCTGCTCTCCGGAATCAGGCTGTGAAATATACAGATTATCAATATCCACTCCAATATTCTTTGCATAAACAGGATCCAGTGCGTGCTCTGCATCTATGAACCCGGCAATCCCTCCCCGCTTCTGTACTTCTGCAACCATGTGAAGCGCTACGGTTGTCTTACCGGAAGACTCAGGTCCGTAAATCTCTACGATTCTTCCACGTGGAATACCGCCAACCCCAAGTGCAATATCCAGGCTCAGTGAACCGGTCGGGATCGCTTCAATATGCAGGTTATTCCCCTGATCTCCGAGCTTCATGACTGCCCCCTTGCCGAACTGCTTCTCAATCTGACCAAGTGCAGCATCCAGTGCCTGCTGCTTCTCTGTATTCTGGTTTGTATTACTAGTGGCTGACATAAATTCTCCTTTCATATAGGACTGCATTTCCACAACAACGCGTTGGAAAATAATTGCAATTACAATCTTGCTGCAGCTGTCACCTTCCCTGCCGCAGTACTATCATCATTCTTAAAGCGCAATGCGAACATCTGTTCGCAATTTAAGTATCATATTACACTATTGAAAATTCCTTGTCAATTTAAAAAAGCAGATGATGGGCTGATAAAGCTGAGAAAAAACAAAAGCAGTCAAAAACTGCCAGGGAAAAAGAACAGTTGGATATAAAATTAACACATACAGGTTTAAGGAAGAATCACGATGACAATCGTGACGCAGAAAAGAAGTTATTTTTAATTATATAGACAAAAGATCCTCGAGTCAATACAGAACAGTAACTCTGACAGAACAATAACTGTGCCGGAACTGCCCGGGAAGCAGTTCCGGCATCAACGAAAAAACGAATACCAATCAGTAGCCGATCAGCCAGTCATAAAGCTCCTGATACTCCAGCGCAGAACGATGCCATGAGAAATCAGCAGCCATAGCGCGGTCCACAATCTTATTCCACTCACGCTTTTTGTCATAGTAGATGCGCTCAGCATAGCGGATGGTACCCAGCATCTCATGGGCATTATAATTGGCGAAGGAAAAGCCCGTGCCGGTCCCCTCATATTCATTATAAGGTTCGACTGTATCCTTCAGGCCGCCTGTCTCACGGACAATCGGAACGGTCCCGTAGCGAAGTGCCATCAGCTGACTCAGACCGCAGGGCTCAAACAGAGACGGCATAAGGAAGGCATCACAGGCTGCATAGATCTTATGAGAAAGATCATTTGAATAGAAAATATTCGCAGATACTTTCTTGTCATATTTCCATGCAAAGTGCCGGAACATATTCTCATACTTCTGTTCCCCGGTTCCAAGCACAACCAGCTGAATTGCATCCTGGCAGAGCTCATCCATCATATAGGCAATCAGGTCCAGTCCCTTCTGATCCGTCAGTCTTGAAACCACGCCAATCATCATGGCCTTGGGATCAACCTCAAGCCCGAGCTGCTCCTGAAGAGCCGTCTTGTTTTTCTGTTTCTCCTTGCGGAAATTTCTGGCATTATAGTTCTGAAAAATAAGAGCATCCGTCTCCGGATTGTACTCATCATAATCAATACCGTTTACAATGCCTCTCAGGTCATTCGCGCGCGCGCGCATAAGTCCATCCAGTCCTTCTCCATAAAACGGAGTCTTGATTTCCTCCGCATAGGTTTTGCTGACTGTAGTTATTGCGTCTGCGTAAACCAGTCCGCCCTTCAGATAACTGCCGTCCTTATTGTATTCCATCTTGTCCGGCGTGAAATAATAATCTGAAAGTCCTGTGATATTCTTCATGGTCTCCGTATCCCACACGCCCTGGAACTTCAGGTTATGAATGGTCATAACGCTCTTGATACCACGGAAGAACTCATTTCCCTGGAAGCGCTCATGCAGATAGACCGGAATCAGTCCTGTCTGCCAGTCATGGCAGTGAATGACATCCGGGCGGAAATCAATAATCGGAAGCACCGAGAGAACCGCCTTGGAGAAAAACGCAAACTTTTCCAGGTCCCAGGGCATGCCGCCATAAATCTGATCGCCGGAAAAATGCTCTTCATTGTCGATGAAATAATACGTGATCCCCTCATATTCCATCTTGAATATACCGACGTACTGCTGCCGCCAGTTCAGGTCCATATAAAAATTCGTGATGTATTCCATCTTGTCTGAATACTTTTCAGCAATTTTTGCATACTTCGGAATGATCACTCTGCAATCATAATATTCCTTATCCAGACATTTGGGCAAAGATCCGACAACATCAGCCAGACCACCGGTTTTGATAAAAGGAACGCATTCTGATGCCGCAAATAATATTTTTTTCATTCTGCGCTTTACCTCCCCTGTCATTCTGAAAGATCTTTGCGTGCATAGCTCTTGCGAATCGCCTCACGAACCGGAAGAATCATGGAGGGTGATACGGAAAGCTCATCAACGCCCATCTGCAGGAAAGTCTCTGTCAGAGAAGTATCTGCGCCAAGCTCACCGCATATTCCCACCCAGGCACCGCCGGCGTGACCATTTTCAATAACCTTCTGAATCAGTCGCAGAACGGCCGGATGATGTGGGTTATAGAATCTGTCGAGCTTGTCATTCTGACGGTCCATTGCAAGCGTATACTGGGTAAGATCATTCGTTCCAATGCTGAAGAAATCCACCATTTTTCCCAGCTCATCCGACATGATAGCCGCAGCAGGGGTTTCAATCATGATGCCTTCCTCCACATCACCAAATGGTACACCATCGGCTGCAAGCTGTGCACGGACGGCTGCAGAAATCTTCTTGATTTCCTCGACCTCCTCTGTCGATGTAATCATCGGGTACATCACAGAAATACTGCCGTAAGCGCTGGCACGGTAGATAGCCCTCAGCTGTGTCTTGAAAATTTCAGGACGCGTCAGACAAATGCGGATCGCGCGGAAACCAAGCGCAGGATTGTCCTCCTTATCTAGATGCAGATAATCCGCCTGTTTATCTGCGCCTATATCCAGTGTGCGGATAATAACCTTCTTGCCGGCAAGCGTCTGGGCCACTGACTTATATGCCTGAAACTGTTCTTCTTCCGTCGGCATGCTGTCACGGCCGATATAGAGAAATTCACTTCTGAACAGACCGACGCCGCCGCCATCATTTGCCAGAACCGCCGCTACATCTTTGAGCCCGCCGATATTGGCATACAGATTGATTTTTTTGCCATCCAGCGAGATATTATCCTTTCCCCTCAGCTCCTGGAGAAGACGCCTTTCCTCGAGATCCTTCTCCTGTTTCTCCGTCATTTCATGAATCAGGTCCTCATCCGGGTCCAGATAAAAGGTTCCTGTATGGCCATCCACAATAGCCATCTTTCCATCCCAGGAAGGATCCACCGGAATGTTGATCAGCGCAGGAATGTTCATGGTTCTTGCAAGAATGGCTGTATGGGAATTTGCCGAACCATACCTTGTCACAAAGGCAAGTACCTTATCCTTATCAAGCTGCACCGTTTCACTTGGCATCAGGTCATCCGCCGCGATGATCACACTCTGATCAAACGTTGCTGCTGTCTCTGTACCGGAAAGTACAGAAATCACACGTTCGGAGATATCCTTCATATCTGCAGAACGCGCCTTGAAATATTCATCATCCATTTCCGCGAACATTTTGGAAAAGTTCTCACCGGTCATTGCGGTTGCGTACTCTGCATTGACCTCCTCTGTTTCTATCATGTTGTGTACGGAATCATTGAAATCATCGTCCTCGAGAAGCATGGCGTGCACTTCAAAAATAGCAGCATTCTCTTCTCCAACTTTTTTTACCGCGTCATCATGCAGCTTCTGCAGCTGGGCAATAGCTTCTTTTCTTGCCTTATCATACCGCTCGATTTCCGCCTTCGTATCTTCGATCTTGGAACGCTTTACGATATTTTCCTTCTTGCCGTAAAACATAATCCGTCCGATCGCTACACCCTTGAATATAGCCTTTCCCTCAAATTTTTCCATCTGACCTGGCATCCTTTCTGAGATATCTTCTCCAATAAGAACAGAACACGGATCTTTGAAAAAAGCTGCCGCAGCCTGATCAGACTCTGCGGCAGCCCCGTTGTGTATGTATAACTCTTTCCTGTTAACTCATATAGATGAAAGATTAAAGATTCTCTTTGAGAAATGCTTCCAGCCCTGCAGCTGCTGCATCCTCATCAGAGCCCTCTACAACTACTTCAATTTCATCACCCTGCTTTACGCCCAGCCCCATAAGCTGAATCAGCTTTTTTGCGCCTGCCTGCTTTCCATGAGCTTTAATAGTAATATCAGAAGCGTACTTCTTCGCCGCCGCAACCAGGTCGCCTGCAGGTCTCGCATGGATTCCTACCGGATCTGTAATAACATATTTAAAACTCTTCATGATAATTGATCCTCCTGAAAATATAGATGAAAATGTCACGGGTATCAGATAAATTGATTATACCCTATTTTCGTCAAATCGTTAAGTTTTTTCAGACATATTCCCGGTTTGTTTCCATAGTGTGCATCTTCCATCCGGAAACCGCTGCCATATTGCAGTTAAAATGCACAGCGAGATCCTGATGATCCCCGGAATATTCCGGATAGAACCGTGAGGTGATGACATATGCTCCATCATTGACATAGATCTCCAGAAGAGATGTGTCCACAAGAATACGCAAAAATTCTATTTGAGGAATTCTGACTTTTCTCTGATCTCTTCCGCAGCCAGCTGAAGCATCCAGAGAAAGACACAGCACGCCATCCTTATAAGAAAGAACTGCCGCATCACCAAAGGAAATATCCCAGGTGGCGTCTTCCGTTCCCTCAAGGAAGGAAACTTCAAAATCTCCTGCACCATCCGGAAGAACCATGGTGCCATGAGGCATAACAGGCGTCTCATCATAGCGGAGATCCTTCAGTTCTTCTACAGGATTCTGAAGGATACAGCCATCAGACACCGTAAGCTCTCTCGGAACAGTCAGACAGTTCTCCCATCCCTTGCCCTTTGGAAGAGCCGTCGGATTGGTGTAAGGTGCATCAGGCATACCTACCCATCCTATGAACAGACGCCGGCCCGCTTCATCCAGAAAACTCTGCGGTGCATAAAAATCAAAGCCATAGTCCCACTCGTGGAAACCGGAAAGGCTCTGGTTCTCATGCAATGCGCCATGAACTGTAAAATATCCTGACTGATAGATATTCTGGTAACGGTACTCCTCAGCAGAAAGTCCCTGCGGGCAAAGTGAGAGAAAGGTCTTCTCTCCCAGCTGAAAATAATCCGGGCATTCCCACATATAACCAAAACGTTCTTCCGTTGTAAGACTCTTCAGAAAATCCCAGTGCAGTCCATCGCTGCTGCGGTAAAAAAGCACCTCTCCATAATCAGAATCTGCACTTTTTTCCTTCCCCTCTATTCTGGCGCCGAGAACCATATAATAAAGGGCTCCTTCCTTCCATACCTTTGGATCACGGACATGACAGGTACAGTCAGAAGGATAATCCGCATTGCACAGCACGCATTTCTTATCGCCGAAGGTGCTTCCATCAGACTCAACCAGAATCTCATTCGCCTGCCTTCCGCTGTAGGTATAGTCGTAATCTCCAGGCTCCTTTACGTTCCCTGTATAATACAATCTGATCATGTTCTGATCAATCAGGGCTGAACCCGAGTAGCATCCATCATGATCAATTGCATCCACCGGCCAGAAGGGAACCCCCTGATATTGAAGATGAAGGAGATCCTTTCCTGTGTAATGTCCCCATGTTCTGGCAGGTCTGCCATCCGGTCCCGGGGTATTGGGTGAATACTGAAAAAATACATGATATATGCCATGAAACTGACAGAGGCCGTTCGGATCATTCAGCCATCCGTCAGGAGGCATCAGATGATACTGAAGCCTCCATCCCTTTCGGTCATTCAGCAAACCTCGAGTACCTCGTCTCCAGGCTTAACGGGACCGGTCTTGAGTGCCTTTACATCATCATAGTCATCCGTATTGGTTACAATAACCGGAATTGTGGTCTTATATCCAGCGTTCCGGATCGTGTCCATATCAAACTCCAGAAGGAGATCTCCCTTTCTGACAGAATCGCCGGAATTTACATGCGCCGTAAATCCCTTGCCCTTCAGATTGACTGTATCGATGCCGACATGGATCAGCAGCTCCACACCGCTCTCTGATGTAACGGCGATAGCATGCTTTGTATCAAATACCATATCAACCTTGCCATCAAAGGGTGCGTAGATCTTTCCTGCAGATGGTCTGATTGCCATTCCCTTTCCAAGGGCTTCTGCTGCAAAGGTGGGATCTTCAACCTCAGAAGAAGGAATTGCTTCTCCCTCTGCAGGTGCATAAACGATAGTCTTTCTTACAGGCGCTTCTGCAGCCTCTTCTACTTCTTTCTCAATAGGATCCTCTGCTTTGCCAACCTCGGGAGCAGCCTTGGAAACTGTTTCCGGATCCTTGTAAAGAATAAAGGATACGATGAATGCTACTGCGAAGGAAACGGCCATGACAATAGCATACTGAAGCCAGAAATCTGTGGTGATCAGGAAGCCGAACAGACCGGTAATTCCATATGCAGTAGCCTTGATGCCGAACAGGGATGCACACATACCGCCGATAGCACCACCACAGCAGCCTGCGATAAAGGGTGTGCGATAACGGATGTTTACACCGAAGATTGCCGGCTCTGTAATACCAAGGAAGGCTGAAAGTGATGACGGCAGCGCAAGAGACTTGGTCTTTTCATTCTTTGTCTTGAAGGCAACTGCCATGGCGGCAGCACCCTGACCTACGTTAGCGGCTGTAGCGACAGGCATCCAGATATTAGCCGGAGGATCCAGGCTGACCATCTGTGCCTCAATCATATTGTACATATGATGAAAGCCTGCAACGACTGTAAATGCATAGAAGAAACCGATTAACAGACCGCCGACTCCGAATGGAAGACGAATCAATGTCTGTGCTGCAAGAAGAATCCAGTCCTCCACAACCTTGAAGATCGGTCCGATGATGGTCATGGTCAGAAGGCCCGTTACAAGTACGGTTACAAGCGGTGTCACAAAAAGATCAATGATCTCAGGTACGTGCTTATGCAGCCATTTTTCCAGCACACTCATGAACAGGATTGCGATGATAACGGGAATAACATGGCCCTGATATCCTGTCTGCTGAATCGTAAGACCAAAGACATGCCATACAGGTATGTCTGAGCTCTTCATTGTCGCAACGCTCCATGCATTGATCAGGTTCGGGTGAATCATGATAAATCCGATAACTGCAGCAAGATACGGGTTCCCGCCGAATTTCTTTGCTGCACTGACAGCAATCAATATCGGCAGCATGGAAAGAGCAGCGCCTGCGAACAGGTTGATCATGTTGTAATAATCACTGTTTGCCAGGCTCGGAACTGCATTCGCAAGGCCTCCAAGAATACCATTCAGAAGTCCGGAAGCAACGATTGCGGGAATGATCGGAACGAATACATCACCGAGTGTCTTAATGGCGCGCATAAAAGGATTCTGCTTCTGCGCCGCAGCCGCCTTTGCGCTTTCCTTTGTACCTGCCTCCACTCCGGAAATTGCTATGAATTCATCAAATACCTTGTTGACAGTACCAGTACCGAAAATAACCTGAAGCTGTCCGGATGCTTCAAAACACCCCTTTACGCCCTCTACGTTCTCAACAGCTTCCTTGTTCACCTTGCTGTTGTCCTTGATCACCAGCCTCAGTCTGGTTGCGCAGTGGGCAGCAGACGCAACATTGGATGCTCCACCGATGTTGTCCAGGACGCCCTGTGCCGCTTTCCTGTAATCCAGTGCCATATCCTTTCCTCCTTCTTGTTAAGAAATGTACATTTAACGATGTGGAATCGTTCTCACATGTATTCATTATATGGCTTTTTAAATTTTTTGTAAACAAAAATGAAATTGAATTAATTCATGAAAATAGGGGCTCATTTTGGTGCACATTTCACAGTTGCTGTGTGACCAAAATGTCCCCTTTCTGTATTTTATATCGTCTCCCGGGTACGGACAGATGCCCCCTGAATCAGCTTGCATCCCATGCGGATAGACGCTGTCTCAGCCTTGCTTCCCGACAAGCGTCCGAGCAGAAGCCGGGCTGTTTCTTTCCCGCTTGTCCGGTAAAAATAATGAACTGTTGTAAGTCTTGGTGTGACTACCCTTCCCTTTTCCGAATCTCCTATTCCTGTAATCTGCAGATCTTCCGGAATACGGTATCCCTGCTCCCGCAGATATACCATTGCCCCTGCAGCAATACTGTCCGTGGCGCAGAACAGAGAATCCGGATGCGGATATTGGGCGAGTATCTGCTTTGCCGCTTCATATCCGGACTGGGTCTTGAACCCGGTTTCCACCAATGCCTCGGGAGGTATCACTATGCCTGCTTCACGCATGGCATCCAGAAAACCCATTTTACGGTTATGTCCTGCCGCTTCATCCAGTTCGGTCACTCCGATATAACCAATCCTTCTTCCGGTTCTGGCCAGAATTTCGCCCTGTTGCTTTGCAGCCCGGTAATCGTCAAAATATACACAGGAACATACCTGGCATTTCTGGCCGAGCACAACGACAGGAAGAGGATAATCCTTCAGGATCTCATCATGTTCCCGGGTCCAGATGGTAGCAATAAGTATTACAGCATCAACGCTCCCGTTTGCCGCGAACAGCTTCAGATAGGTAATCTCTTCCTTCTCCTTGTTGTTCGTATTTGCAAGAATCATCTCATACCCTGCTTTTGAAAGGACAGCGGCAATACCATCTATTTCCCGGCTGATGGAATCTGAATTCAGCTTTGGAATAATCACGCCAATCAGATTCGTACGCTTGGTCCGAAGCATCTGTGCTCCTCTGGATGGCTGATATCCTGTGGATTCAATGACAGCCTTGATACGGTCTGCTTTCTCTGCACTGACATAGCCATTATTCAGATATCTTGATACGGTAGTTCTGGAAACACCGGCCATTTTTGCGATTTCAACGATTGTCATTACAAAAACTGTCCCCCTTTTCTATCGGCTGAACATTACTCACCGCTGAGTGTCTTCTTCAGATCCATAATCCGGTCTCGCAATTCCGCTGCCATCTCAAAATTCAGCTCCGCGGCAGCAGCACGCATCTGTTTTTCCAGCTTGCGGATCAGCTTCTCAATCTCGCTGCGCGACATGGATTCCGGATCCTTTTCAAACTTCTTCTCATCCGCCGCCACATCCTTAGCGATACTGATCAGATCACTTACCTTCTTCTGGATCGTTTTTGGCGTAATGTGGTGTTCCTGGTTGTATGCTTCCTGTATTTCTCTCCTTCTTCTGGTCTCATCAATCGCGCTGCGCATGGAATCTGTAATGGTATCCGCATACATAATGACATGACCCTCTGCATTTCTCGCCGCACGCCCAATCGTCTGAATCAGCGAAGTCTCTGAACGAAGGAAGCCTTCCTTATCTGCATCCAGAATAGCCACCAGCGTAATTTCCGGAATATCCAGACCCTCACGAAGCAGATTGATCCCGACCAGAACGTCAAAGACATCCAGACGCATATCCCGGATGATCCTGGTCCTCTCGAGCGCATCGATATCAGAATGGAGGTAGTTAGCCCTGATGCCTGCTTCCTTAAGATAGCTGGTCAGATCTTCCGCCATCCGCTTGGTCAGTGCTGTTACCAGCACCTTGTGGTGGTTACCGACCTCCTTTTTGACCTCACTGATCAGATCATCGATCTGTCCCTCAACCGGCCGTACCTCAACCTTCGGATCAAGAAGTCCTGTTGGGCGGATAATCTGTTCGGCCCGAAGCATCTCATGCTCCGCCTCATATTCCCCTGGTGTCGCAGAGACAAAAAGTATCTGATCTATCTTGCTCTCGAATTCTTCAAAGCTTAAGGGACGGTTATCCAGTGCAGAAGGCAGGCGGAAACCGTAATCTACCAGTGTTGTCTTTCTGGAACGATCACCTGCATACATGGCGCCGATCTGCGGTATTGTCCGATGAGACTCATCTATTATGATCAGAAAATCATCAGGGAAGAAATCCATCAGTGTATAGGGCGGCTGCCCGGGCTTCAGATTGGATAAATGCCGCGAGTAGTTCTCTATGCCTGAACATACTCCCGTCTCCCTTAGCATCTCTATATCAAAATTCGTACGTTCTTCGATTCTCTGCGCCTCAAGGAGCTTATCCTCGCTCTTGAAATACCGGATCCGCTCCGCCAGCTCCTTCTCAATCGCTTTTGTTGCCCTGTTAATAGTCTCCTGGGGCATTACATAATGAGAAGCCGGTGAAATCGAGACAAAATTCAGCTCCGATCTGATCTGGCCTGTCAGAATATCAAAGCGTCTGATGGTATCAATTTCATCTCCGAAAAACTCGATCCGGATGCCGAAATCGCTCTCGTCGGCGGGAACGATATCCAGCACATCACCGTGTACGCGGAAGGTTCCGCGGTGAAAATCAATTTCATTCCGTTCATATTGAATGTCAATCAGTCTCCTGATCACCTCGTCTCTGTCGATCTGCATTCCCGGACGAAGGCCGATGATCATTCTCTCATAATCCTTCGGACTTCCCAGACCATATATGCATGAAACAGAAGAAACTACGATTACGTCCTTCCGTTCAATCAGTGACGAAGTGGCTGAAAGGCGAAGCTTGTCTATCTCCTCATTTCTTGAAGAATCCTTCGCAATATAGGTATCTGAGGAAGGAACATAAGCCTCAGGCTGGTAATAATCGTAGTAGGATACAAAATATTCCACTGCATTTTCAGGGAAAAATTCCTTGAATTCACTGTAAAGCTGGGCAGCCAGTGTTTTATTGTGCGCAATCACCAGTGTAGGCTTCTGCAGCTTTGCAATCACATTCGCCATGGTAAATGTCTTGCCGGATCCGGTAGCACCCAGCAATGTCTCACACTGGTTTCCTTCCTGAAAGCCCTTCACAAGCTTTTCGATCGCCTGAGGCTGATCACCTGTGGGCTGATAATCGGAATGCAAAACAAATTCTGACATATGGTCTCCTTTTTGATCAGATCACGGCTCAGGATGATGACGCAGTTGCGGTTACATCCTCCCCATTTCCGGTATTGCCGTAATTTTCTTCTGTCCCATGATACTCCTGCAGTATCTCACTGACTGTTTTACCGGAAATCTCCTTCAAAAGAACTGCAGAAGCGGTATCCAGCACGGTATCCTCCTGGCTGCTACCGTCCTGATCTATGGAAATATTCGGCGTGATCCCTGATCCGTTAATATCGTTATGCTTTGGCGTATAGTAGTGCGTAGTGGTAATTTTCAGGACGCTTCCATCGGAAAGTGTATAGGAATCCTGTTCTATGCCCTTCCCGTAGGTCGTTGTACCAATTGCTATTCCGACACCATAATCCAGAACTGCGCCAGTAAACATTTCCGAGGCACTTGCAGTATTTTCATTTACCAGAAGCACAACAGGCAGATCAATCCGGTGATCTGTGTCATTGGTTCTTTCTCTCTCATTGCCATTCCTGTCCTGCTCATAAACCAGCGTACCTTCAGGCATAAACTGACTGAGTGTATCACAGCAGGCGCTGACCAGACCCCCGAGATTGTCACGCAGATCGATCACCAGTCCCTGCATACCTTCCTTCTTCAGTGAAGCAAGTGCTTCCTTAAACTGTTCAGAGGTCAGCCTGTTAAAACCTGTAATCTGGATATAACCTATGTTATCATCCAGCATGGACTCTTTTACAACCTCTTTTGTGATTTTTTCCTTTTCTAACATAAGATCCAGTGTCTGATCCGTGTCTTCCCTTTTGATCGTCATCGTCACTGTATCTCCACCATTCTGAATCAACCTGACTGCATCAGATGAGGTCATATCTTCCGTGCTTTTTCCATTCAGGGTAATTACCAGGTCACCCTCACGGATTCCAGCTTTTTGCGCAGGTGAGTCATCAGATACAGACATCACCTCGAGCGCATTCTTCTCCTCATTTTTTGATATGGTGATGCCGATTCCCTTCATCTGACCGTCATTCGCCATCTTTATTTCCTTATACTGCTCTGCGGTGTAATATGTAGAATATTTATCGTTCAGCCCTGAGACCATACCAAGATACATACTGTCAGTCTCAGCCTGCGTATCGACATCATTCAGGTAATATCTCTGAATGATCTCCTGTATTTCCCTTGTCTTCCGGAAAGCGGAAAGACTTGACGGGGAATCCGGCGAAGAGGAAGGGCCAATATGCAGATATGCAAAAAAGCAGCCTGAAATAATAACTGCCATAACAAGCATGCCCGCCACAAAAGGCTTCCAGTTTTTCCTGATATGGGCAGATATCCTGAAAAGACTCTGATGATGATGCTCTGTATGTTCTGTCATTTTAAACCCGCTCTTCCTTTGATGAATAGTTGAAAAACCCCGTCCTTTTCCATCCGGCATCCCTTAGAGAGATCAGATGAAAAAAGGCGGGGTTGATTTATTATCCGGTCATAATAATATCTCCAGTGCTGCACCTGCTGCTAAGCCATACCCGGTCTGCACCGGATCAGACCTTCAGATGCTTATGAATAGCAGCCAGTGACCCGATCAGGGCAATACCAACTCCCAGAATAAGTCCCACTGGAAGCAGGATACGATATACCGAATTGACAGGAAGAAGCCCATTCATGAAGCTTCCCAGTACGCTGAATTTAGAGAGAATATAGCCTACTGCCTTATTATATACAAAATAAATGATAACCAGTGGTATCGCCGCTCCAATCAGCCCGATCAGAATACCCTCAAGGATGAAAGGAAGTCGCACGAACGCATTGGTCGCCCCGATCAGTTTCTGAATTGCAATCTCTTCCTTACGTACATTGATACCGACAGTAACCGTATTATTGATCAGGAAGGCAGAAACCACAAGAAGGATCAGGATGATAATAATCGAAATCGTGGCAATGAGCCGGTTCATCGTCGACAGCGTTGTAGATGCCTGTTCACTTCGATTGACCTGACGTACCCCATCCAGGCTGGCGATATAATCGTACAATGTATCCTGGTCTTCAACCTTGTTCGGATAGACTTCAAAATGTGCGCTGTTGGCAAGGGGGTTATCGTTGTTATTCTTCCAGCCCTCCGCAGCCTCTTCATTGTCTCCAAAATACTGTTTTGAAAAAATGTCCCATGCCTGATCAGACGATACATAACGCATTTCCTTGATCAGATCCGACTTCTGGCTGATTTCCGATCCGATCCTGTCAATTCCGGCCTGATCTACATCCTCATTAAAGAATACGGTCATTCCGACATTTGTTTCCACATTGCGCAGAATATAGGAAAAATTCAGCACAATGGAAAAAAATACACCAAAAATAAAAATACACGCGGACATAGTTGCAATGGAAGCAAGGGAGAACATCTTATTTCGCACGATATTCTTGGCACCCTGCCCCGCATTGTAACAAATACTTCTAATCTTCAATATAACCACCTTCCTGTTCGTCGCTGACAACAACGCCTTTGCGCAGCCGGATGACACGTTTCTTCATCTTGTTAACGATTTCACGGTTGTGGGTAACTACTACAACGGTGGTTCCTCGCATATTGATTTCTTCCAGCAGCTCCATAATTTCAGCAGAATTCTTTGGATCCAGGTTGCCAGTAGGCTCATCGGCAAGAAGAATATCCGGACGATTCACAAGAGCCCTCGCCAGCGCCACTCTCTGCTGTTCGCCACCGGAAAGCTCCTTTGGATAAGACCGGTATTTTGTAGCCAGTCCAACCAGTGTGAGAACCTCGGGCACTCTTTTCTTGATGATGCGGTTTGGCTTTTCAATGACACGCTGCGCAAAGGCAACGTTTTCATACACATTCCGGTCCTTCAGCAGACGGAAATCCTGGAATACAACACCCAGTCCGCGACGATATTTGGCTATCTTACTGCTTCTCATCTTGTTCAGATTGTGACCATTAATGATGATCTTTCCGGATGTCGGACTGAGCTCCTTGAGCATCAGCTCGATCATCGTAGTCTTTCCGGACCCGCTGTTGCCTACGATAAAGACAAATTCCCCTTTATCAATGTTCAAAGATACATGATCAATGGCTGGTGTCTGCCCCTTGTCATAAATCTTTGTGACATTATCAAACGTTATCATTTACACTCCTCCTGCAGTACATACAAAGACACGACATCAGTAGTCAAGCGTCTCCATATACTTCATATACTTTACAACCATAAGGGCAATCTTAAACGTAATAGCGTCTTCGAAGACCCTCAGGTCAAGGCCGGTACTCTTCTGCAGCTTGTCCAGCCGGTATACAAGGGTATTTCTGTGGATATAAAGCTGCCTTGATGTCTCTGAGACATTCAGGTTGTTCTCAAAGAACTTGTTGATTGTGGTCAGTGTTTCCTCGTCAAAATCATCTGGGGATTTATTGGCAAAAATTTCTCTGATGAACATCTTGCACAGTGGAATCGGAAGCTGGTAGATCAGACGTCCGATACCCAGCTGATTATAGGCATAGACATCTTTTCCGTCAGAAAAGATCTTGCCAACGTCCATAGCCATCTTTGCTTCCTTGTAAGAACGCGAAACCTCCTTGAGTTCCTTTACGATGGTTCCAAAAGCAATATGTGCATTTCCATCCGGATCCCTGCCTACAACGTCGAGAATATAGTTTGCAAAATTCTCAGCCTCGGCATACCCGTCCTCTTCCTCAAGCTCCTTCACAATGATGACGCTTTTCTCATCAATTGCAGTGATAAAATCAGAAGGCTTTCCATTAATCGTGTTTCTGATTGTCTCAAGATTGCCCTGATGGTCTCTCTCATCAGAAGTCTCCAGAATGTAAACTACCCGTCTCGCATCAGGCGCAATATGAAGCTTTTTGGCACGATTATAGATATCTACAAGCAGAAGATTATCAAGAAGAAGATTCTTGATAAAATTATCCTTGTCGAAGCGTTCCTTGTAGGCAGTCAAAAGACCCTCCAGCTGAAAAACAGCCATCTTTCCCACAAGAAGATTTTCATCGCCGGTGCCCTGGGCAAGCAGGATAAATTCCAGCTGGTGTTCATCATAGACCTTGAAAAACTGAACACCACGTATAGTCTGGGAATCTGCCTGGGACTGTGCAAAGTCCAGCAGATCATCTCTCTCAGCCTCCATTACGGATGAAGTGGAAACAAGAAGCTTTCCGGCTGTATCATATACGCCAAAGTCCATTTTGGAGATGTTCTTAAGACCCTCAATTGTACTTTGCAGAATCTGATTAGAAATCATGTTGCTACCCTCTTTCATTTATCGCTGCTGATATTGCGTTTTCTAATTTTCCACAAGTTAAACGCAATCAAACAACTACATTCTATAATAAATGTCACAAAAATGGAAGCATATTTGTGCAACTTTTTAGATATGCATCAGACCCCGCATGTATTATACTGACCGATTCTCGAATTGTAACACTTTCGTAAACTAATTGCAACCGTTTACGCAGCTGATTGGCTGTAAGTGACCGTAAGAGAAAAAACTGCTGTGCTGCACGGTTCAGCACAACAGTTCTGAAAATAATCTATCGGATAATAGCATCAGACCTCAAACAGCAGATCACCATAAGAAGGCATCGGCCACAATGACTTGTCCACGATCTGTTCAAGCTCGTCAATCGGTCTGCGTAAAGCCTCCATAGCCGGGGTCACCTGATCATGGCAGAACTTTGCCTGTTCCCTTCCTCGTGCCATTGTATTGGCCCTGGTATCTACATCGGTGAGGGCATGCAGAGCATCCATACTTTCTTTAAGAAGCCTGCTGGTCTTTGAAAGGAGCTCTGTCTGCACAGATACCTCATCGACACCCGCTGCACGGACTGCATTGATGGAATTTGCAAGAGCTGTTGTATACTGGATAACAGCAGGAAGCAGACGCTTGCTGGCAATATTCATCATTGCCTTGGCTTCAATATTGATTGTCTTTGCATAATTCTCATATTTTATCTCAGCCCTTGACTCCAGCTCCGTTTTAGTAAATACGTGGAACTTTTCGTACATCCGGACTGTCTTCTCCGATACAAGCTCCGGAATTGCGTCCACCTCACAGGTGATATTCGGAAGTCCTCTTCTTTTTGCCTCCTCTACCCAGGCAGCAGAATATCCATCGCCATTGAAAATAATACGCTGATGTTCTGTAAAATTCTTTGTAATCAGATCATGAACCGCCTTGGAAAAATCCTCTGCATTTTCGAGTACATCACATGCCTCAGAAAAGGCTTCTGCTACAATTGTATTCAAAACAACATTGGGCTCGGCAATAGAATCCTGTGAACCAACCATGCGGAATTCAAACTTATTGCCTGTAAAAGCAAAGGGTGATGTCCTGTTCCGGTCTGTTGCATCCTTATAAAGATCAGGCAGACTTGAAACGCCTGTAGAAAGCCGTTCTCCCTTCAGGCTGCGTTTTGCATCGCCTGTGCTGATCAGCTGCTCAACCACGTCCTCCAGCTGTTCTCCAAGAAAAACGGAAAGAATGGCTGGCGGAGCTTCATTGGCACCCAGTCTGTGATCATTGCCGGGATCTGCTGCAGATTCCCGGAGAAGGCCGGCATGTTCATCCACTGCTTTGATAATACAGGAAAGAATCAGCAGGAACTGACTATTCTCATGAGGTGTTTTCCCCGGATCCAGCAGATTGATGCCGTCATCCGTCGTCAGAGACCAGTTATCATGCTTTCCTGAGCCGTTAACCCCTTCAAAGGGTTTTTCATGCAGCAGGCATTTCAGGCCATGCTTTCTGGCAACCCTCTTTAAAGTCTGCATGACGAGATGGTTGTCATCAGTCGCAACATTTGCCTCAGAATAAATGACAGCCAGCTCATGCTGTCCCGGAGCGACCTCATTGTGTTCTGTCTTTGCCGTGACTCCCATCTTCCAGAGTTCGATATCCACATCCTTCATAAAGGCTGCGATCCTTGGCTGAATGATACCGAAATAGTGGTCATCCATTTCCTGGCCTTTTGCCGGCATAGTACCAAACAGAGTGCGTCCTGTATAAATCAGGTCCTTTCTCTGGAGATATTTCTTTTCATCAACAATAAAATACTCCTGCTCCGCTCCTACAGATGGTGTCACCTTCTCAGAAGTGGTATTTCCGAACAGTCTCAGCAGCCGTATGGACTCTTTATTGATTACCTGCATGGAACGAAGAAGAGGTGTCTTCTGATCCAGTGCCTCTCCCGTGTAAGAGCAGAAGGCTGTAGGTATACAAAGGGTAGCTCCACCGGCATCCTGACGGATAAATGCAGGAGAAGTGCAGTCCCATGCAGTATAACCCCTTGCCTCAAATGTGGCCCGCAGCCCGCCAGACGGAAAAGACGAAGCATCCGGCTCGCCTTTGATCAGCTCTTTCCCGGAAAAGCTCATCAATGTCTTGCCTGATGGAAGCGGAGAAGTGATAAAGGAATCATGCTTCTCCGCCGTAAGACCGTTTAATGGCTGAAACCAATGGGTATAATGCGTAGCGCCTTTCTCAATCGCCCATTCCTTCATCTCATGCGCTATAACATCAGCTGTGTCCAGATCCAGGTCTCCGCCCTCGTTAATAATCTTTTTCAGCTTAGCATATACCTTCTTCGGAAGACGCTCCTGCATAGAAGCATCATTAAATACCAGTTCACCGAATATATCGGCTGGATTCACATACGGATTATAGTCGACTGTCATGCATTCCTCCTTAAATTTCTTTACAGTTTACTTCCTGCATTGCAAAAAGGCTGCCGCACCATGCATGATCAGGAATGATTGCAGCGCCGGATAAAAGCATCCGATCATCAGAATACACATTCTGTGTTGCAATGATTCACTGTATACAGTTCGTGCGGCAGCCTTTATTATAGTCCACCCGGAACATTCTGCTGCAAGAACATCTTCTTGCATCTGGTCCGCTGTGTCAATGCTTGAAAAGCATTCCGGATCAGGCCTTATCAACCGATCCGAAAAGTCTCATCTTCTCTTCTACCTTTGCACAGATCGCTTCAGCACCTGGTTTCAGAAGCTTTCTGGGATCGAATCCCTTGCCCTGCTGATCCTTGCCAGCCTCAATGTACTTTCTGGTAGCCTCTGCAAATACGAGCTGGCACTCAGTATTTACATTGATCTTGGAAACACCAAGAGAAATCGCTTTTGTAATCTGGTCATCCGGAATGCCAGTGCCTCCATGCAGTACCAGCGGCATATCACCGGTCTTTGCCTTAATCGCAGCAAGTGTATCAAAAGACAGTCCCGGCCAGTTTGCAGGATATACACCATGGATATTGCCAATACCAGCTGCAAGGAAATCAACACCAAGATCAGCGATCTTCTTGCATTCATCAGGATCTGCGCACTCACCCATACCGACTACGCCATCCTCTTCTCCGCCAATGGCTCCAACCTCAGCTTCGATAGAAAGACCCAGTTTATGGGATACGGTTACAAGCTCTGTTGTCTTTGCATAGTTCTCGTCAAATGGAAGATGGGAACCATCAAACATAATAGAGGTAAATCCAGCCTTGATGCAGGAATAGCAGGCATCATAATCACCATGATCCAGATGCAGTGCAACCGGTACAGTGATTCCAAGCGTTTCATCCATAGCTTTCACCATTGCTGCTACTGTCTTATATCCGGTCATATACTTTCCAGCGCCCATGGAAACGCCCAGGATAACCGGGGAGTTCAGCTTCTGTGCTGTCTCAAGGATGGACTTGGTCCACTCCAGATTGTTGATATTAAACTGGCCTACCGCATAATGACCAGCCTGTGCCTTCTTAAGCATCTCAGCCGCATTCACTAACATATCAGATCCTCCTTAGGATAATTGTAGCTTATTGCCGTGAACTTCTTACAACGCAAACATTATATACTAATTGCGTAAAACAATGCAAGAGTCTGCGAACCAGATATCAAAATTTGACCATAATTTCAGAAGTATCAGGTCGTATGATTCTGATCAGGATAGGTTTTGTTTCGCCGGTTCAGATAAAGATTCAACACTTTCTGCTGGTTCTCAATTACGACATGGTTATGCGAATCCCCATATTCTCCATCCAGCGTCCATGCGATTTCCTCAGAGGAATCGAACACAATCTTCCTTGCCTTCAGCTTATCTACAAGAGACGATGAATTATCAGCGATATTGAGCAGATTCTGTACAATTTCATTCACCTCTATCGGGTTAGTCGGCGTACGTACGAGTGTTACCTCAAACAGCCCGTCATTCATATCAACTGCAGGGCCTGTAATATTACGCATTCCGCCAACCACTCTTGTATTGGTTACCATGCCATACGAATAATTGCCCTCAATTCTCCTGCCATCGGCATTAATGATCAGATGATAACTCGGTATATTAAACACTTCTTTACCCGCCTGCAGAAGATATGCAAAGTGACCGAGGTTGTTCTTCAGATTCTGATCTGTCTCATAGGAAACGTTTGTAAACATACCGAAGGCAGCTACATAAGTGAAATATTTATCGTTAAAAGCACCTACATCACATTGATAGAGATCACCCAGTACAATATCCCTTGCAGCCAGCAGCATATCCTTTGGAATGGCAAGACTGTTGGCAAAATCATTCGTACTGCCAGCAGGGATATAACCTACGGGAAATCCAGGCGCAGTGTCCATAATACCGTCAACAACCTCGTCCAGCGTACCGTCCCCTCCACTGCATACAACTACATCTACCATAGCGAGATGTTCTCTCACAAACTGTGTTGCATCTCCAACAGACTGTGTCGGATGAGCAAGCACATCAAATCCGCCCTGTGTAAAAATATCGATAATATCTGCCAGTTTCTCCCGGACCATTCCCTTCCCGGAATGCACATTATAAATAAAAAGAAGTTTTTTACGCATCAGATTTGTCCCTTTTTAAGATTTATTCTGAATCCAGTTTCCAGGCTTCCTTGCATTCATACTATAGCACAACAGAAAAACTTTCAATCCAAACAGAAAATAATAATATATAAAAAAAATATAAACGGACAAAGTCAGAAAAAGACCGCACCCTCATGGAGTGCGGTCCGTAAAACTCAATATGAAAATTATACGAGCTCGATCAGAACTTCCATTGCACCGTCGCCTTTTCTCTGACCGATCTTGATGATTCTGGTGTATCCACCATTACGGTCTGCATACTTCGGTGCAATCTCATCAAACATTCTGGCAACCATGTCTATCCGTTTGGTATTTGCCTTTCTGCCCTTTGCTTCCTTCGGAACGTCTGTTACCGGATAAAACACCTTGGACATCTGACGACGCGCATGAAGTCTGGAAGGAAGGTCCTTTTTGATTTCCTTCTGCACTTCGGTATAAACGGTAACCTTTTTACCATTCTCCTCTTTCTTTATACGCTTGCCGTCTGCATCTTTCTGCGGAACCTTGGCAGTTACGGTAACAGTCTCAAAATTGTCTTTCTCACGGACAGCAAGAGCAATCAGGCTCTCTGCGATTTTCTGGATCTCGCCTGCCTTGGTCTCTGTGGTACGGATTTTTCCATGATAAAGCAGGTTTGTTACCTGGTTTCTCAGTAATGCTTTTCTCTGAGAAGCAGTTCTGCCAAGCTTTCTGTACTTTGTCATTTTATATTTCCTCCAATTTCATTTGTGGAACAGATGTCCATGCATCTTTGGACTTACTGGGCATCTGTATATTTCTACAAATACATCACGTTCACCCTGCGCTTCGGTCTTACGGGTTAACTATCAGATCTCTGTATACGCTACAGGGATTACTGCTCTTCACTGGGAGCAAGGGAAAGTCCCAGCTCATTCAGCTTTGCCAGAACCTCTTCCAGAGACTTGCGTCCCAGATTGCGGACCTTCATCATGTCCTCAGAGGTTTTACTGCAAAGCTCCTCAACTGTATTGATTCCCGCACGTTTCAGACAATTATAGGAACGGACAGATAACTCAAGCTCATCAATATTCATCTCGAGAACCTTATCCTTATCTGTCGGCGGAGTCTCAATCATTACTTCAGCGGTTTTAGCATTTTCAGACAGGTCAATGAACAGCTTCAAATGCTCACTCAGCACCTTAGCTGCAAGGCTTACCGCCTCATCGGGGCCAAGTGTTCCATTCGTATATACATCAAGTGTCAGCTTGTCATAATCGGTAACCTGTCCGACACGGGTATTCTCAACAGTCATGTTGACACGCTCTACCGGTGTATAAATCGCGTCTACTGCAATCACACCGATCGGCATATCATCACTTTTGCCCTTGTCCGCTCCAACATATCCACGTCCGTTCGTAATTGTAAGCTCCATATAAAGCTTGCAATCAGCTCCGCCGTTCAGGTGTGCGATAACCTGATCCGGATTCATGATCTCAATATCCTGATCAACCTGAATATCAGAAGCGCGTACCACGCCTTCGCCCTCATATTCAATATACGCAACCTTCGGCTCGTCGGAACTGCTGTTATTCTTGATGGAAAGGCTCTTAAGGTTCATGATGATTTCAGTTACATCCTCTTTTACGCCCGGAATGGAACTAAACTCATGCAGTACACCCTCGATCTTTACCTGGCTGACAGCAGCTCCCGGCAGGGACGAAAGCATGATTCTGCGAAGAGAGTTTCCAAGGGTCGTGCCGTATCCGCGCTCCAGAGGTTCAACGACAAATCTGCCGAATTTCTTATCTTCTGAAATCTCGCTAATTTCAATTTTGGGTTTGTTAAAATCAAACACCTGCAAGTCCCTCCTTCTGACACACGATCGTACGATTGTCTGCAAAAATTACCATATTTCTCCAAAACATGTCTGCCAAGTCGGATCTTACGGATTATTTGGAGTACAACTCGACGATCTGCATCTCGTTAACCGGAACGTCGATCAGATCACGTGAAGGAACCTGCGCAACAGTACCCTGCAGAGCCTCTGCATTCACTGTGAGCCAGGAAGGTACAACACGTCCGGATGTTGCATCAGCGATATCCTTCATACGCTGTGAGGACTTCTTGCTTTCTTTGATCTCAATAACATCTCCGGCCTTCACTTCATAAGAAGGAATATTTACAACCTTGCCGTTTACTGTTACGAACTTATGATCAACCATCTGTCTGGCTTCTTTACGTGTTCTTGCAAAGGCAAGACGGAAAAGGACATTGTCCAGACGAAGCTCAAGAAGAGCCATCAGGTTCTCACCAGTCTGACCTTTCATACGGTCAGCCTTTGCATAATAATTACGGAACGGCTTCTCCAGCACACCGTAAATAAACTTTGCTTTCTGTTTTTCACGCAGCTGTGCGCCGTACTCAGACACTTTACGACGGTTGTTTCTCAGCTGACGTTTGGATTTCTTATCAATTCCAAGATATGTCGGATCAAGTCCAAGGGATCTGCATCTCTTCAGGACCGGTGTTCTATCTACTGCCATTTATATATGACCTCCTGTTGTCAATCAGACTCTTCTACGCTTCGGTGGACGGCATCCATTGTGAGGAACCGGTGTTACATCACAGATACTTGTTACCTCAAGTCCTGCTGCAGCCAGTGCACGGATTGCAGCTTCACGGCCTGAACCAGGTCCCTTTACAAATACATCCACACTCTTCAATCCATGAATAAGCGCTGCCTTTGTGGCAGTCTCAGCAGCCATCTGTGCTGCATATGGAGTAGATTTCCTTGAACCTTTGAAACCAAGTCCACCGGCACTTGCCCAAGACAGAGCGTTACCTGCAGTATCGGTAAGGGTAACGATTGTATTGTTGAAGGATGCCTGGATATGAGCCTGTCCACGTTCAACGTTTTTCTTTACACGACGCTTCGTCGCTTTTTTTACTGCTTTTGGCATAATAAAAACTAACCTACCTTTTCCAAATTGATGAACTATCTCTTCTGATTGTCAATATGTTCTGTCAGAACTGTTGAATACTATTATTTCTTCTTGTTGGCAACAGTTCTTCTCGGTCCCTTACGTGTTCTGGCATTTGTCTTTGTCTTCTGGCCACGAACCGGAAGTCCCTGTCTGTGACGTTTTCCACGATAGCAGCCGATTTCCTGAAGACGCTTGATATCCATTGCTGTCTGACGTCTCAGATCACCCTCAACAGTAACCTGAAGCTCTTCGATTGCTGCAGCAAGCTTCTTGACTTCTTCGTCTGTCAGATCTCTTACACGTGTATCCGGATTAACTCCAGCCTGCG
>JBJEMO010000263.1:0-3854 GCA_051879715.1 Bilifractor sp. | reverse complement strand
TCGGCGGTCTTTTCTTCTATGTTATATGGGAGGGGAAGCCGGTATACAGCTATCCTTTCACCTTCTGTATGATTATTCCTGCGATCTGCGGCTGGGAGATCGTACAGGACGGCTGCATGAACCGCCTTGCCCTGCCGGAGCGGCAGGAGAACGCACTGATCCAGCTGATCATGACCTGTATTGTCCTCGTTGCAGTGGCATCCACGTTTGGCAGAGGGCTTTATATCGCGAATGGTGACGCCTTCTCTATGCCCTCCATCATCTGCGATAGCAAGGCTCTGACGCAGTGGGACTCCCTCGCAGTGGGAGAACGCATGACCCAGGATTTTTATCCCGCATACCGGTTCAACCATCTCCGCATCGCGGCGGAACAGGTCGAGGAGGGTGCAGGTTCCTACCGTGTCACGCTGGACTCAGAGGGCAAAAGGCTGATGAACCTCGAGGTGACACGCTCGGATATCTACAACGGATATCTCACCCTGTACTTTACCGATATCATCCCGCAGAAGGGTCAGAAATTCACGCTGACCATATCAAACGAAAACAGCTTGAACAACACCATTGAATGGGGATCCCGGCTCTGCTACATTACCAGCGAGTACAAGGGGGTCCGCACCCTCAACGGAACAGAACAGGCGGGGGACATGCTCATCCGGGTATACCAGTTCGACGGGAAATCGTAAAAATACTGACACTTTTCCGCGCAAGAAAGGGTCATTTCTGACAGGAAGGATCATTTTAACAATCTCCGGCATTTTCGCAGCAGCAAATGCGAAAGTGCCGGATTTTTTTGATGTCCGGGAACAAAAAAGGATATGAAGGAATCCGGACTTATATGTTATAATTTCTGCGTTATATTTTCGTTAATTGCATGTAATTTTGTGGGAATTTGTAAATCTATGGATGCTAATATGTTCAAACAGTTGTTTCAGAAATCTCCGAAACTTTTCAACCGGAAGGAAAAACCCGAAAAGAAGGATCGTCCGAAGATTCCGAAATTGATTTTCGTTATTCTTGCATTAATCCTGCTCGGCCTGGGGCTGCTGGTGCTTTTTGCAAAGCTGTGGGCGCACCGTACCTGGCCGGGGCTCACCATGGATGAACTGGTATTTCATCTGACCAGACCTATTGAAGGCACTGGCGGCGGTATCTTTCAGTCACTCGCTCTGCAGGTATTTCTCCCTGTCGCATGCATAGAAGCAGGTGCTGTCACAGCCGCGGTACTGCTGCGGAAAAAGCGTCCACAGGTTTTGCGTATGGTACTTCCCCTGGAATCCATCGCTGCCTGCCTGATGATTGTGTTCTCCGTTATCACATTCTGCAAAGAGACAGATCTCATGGCATATGTCGCTGCACAGCAGTCGGATTCGGATTTTATCGAGAACAATTATACAGACCCTGCAACTGCAGCGCTGAAATTTCCGGAAAAAAAGAGGAATCTGATTTACATCTATCTTGAATCTATGGAAATGACGTACGCAGATCAGGAAGACGGAGGCGCTTTTCCGGAAAACGTGATTCCGGAGCTGACAGAGCTGGCAGAGGAGAACCTTTGTTTTGCCGGTGATTCCGGACAGCTGAACGGAGGAATTGTCTATCCGAATTCCGGCTACACCATGGGAGCCATATTCGGACAGACATCAGGTCTCCCGCTTCAGACATCGCTCTACAACAATATGGACACACAGGACAGCTTCTTCCCGGGAATCAATGCGCTGGGAGATATCCTTGAAAAAGAGGGATATCGTCAGGTCTTTCAGATCGGATCCGATGCAAACTTCGGCGGAAGAGAGCTGTACATGCAGGATCACGGAGATTACGAAATCCGTGATTATAACTGGGCGGTAGACCAGGGTCTGATCCCCGCAGACTACTTCCGTTTCTGGGGTTTTGAGGACGAAAAGCTGTTCAGTTATGCAAAGGATACCTTAAAGGAACTCGCAGCTGGTGATCAGCCGTTTAATATGACTATGCTGACAGTTGATACACATTTTGAAGACGGGTACGTCTGTGACCTGTGCGAGGATACCTTTGGTGACAACCAGTATGCCAACGTAATGGCCTGTTCAAGCCGCCAGGTGGCAGACTTTGTCCATTGGATTCAGCAGCAGGATTTCTACGAGAATACGACGATCATCATCAGCGGCGACCATACCACCATGGACTCCGATTTCTGCGAAAACGTTGATCCGGATTATCAGCGCAAGACCTATGTCTGCATCATAAACCCGGCAGCAGAGGTGGCGCAGCCGGAAAAAGAACGCACATTTTCTACACTGGATATGTTCCCGACGACACTGGCAGCACTTGGCGTACAGATTCCCGGGGATAAGCTTGGTCTCGGCGTCAATCTGTTTTCCGCACGCGAAACACTCACGGAATCCTATGGGCAGGAGAAGATGGAAGAGGAAATGGCAAATCACTCAGACTTTCTCCAGGAAAAAGCAAATGTCACTCTGACCGATGCTCTGGAGGACAGGACAAAGAATGATCTTCAGGCGGGATTTCTGATCGGTGTTGAACCGGATACACTGGACGTAACCCTGCAAAATATTGATTTTCCCGCTGACAGCGCAGAGGTCATCTGCTCCCCGGATGCAGACAAAGATTCCTCCCGTGCCATTACGACAGCGATGGATCCAGTAAATAACGATGAAATTGCCAACGGATTCAAGGCTGATGTCAGAATACCGTCATCCTTTGGCCAGGAGATACACGTCTGGTTCGTACTGCATTACGATGATGATAAAACCCTGCTGTCAAATGAATATCCGGTGAACCTGGATGAACTGCCTGCAGCTGATCCCTCTGACACTGTATCATCTTCTGTCGTATCATCTTCCGTGATAGCAGAAAGCAAATAACCGTACATTGAAAGAAGTAACAGTATCCTGAAGGAATCGGATTCAGAACATCCTGATCTGATCAAGACATCCTGACGTGATGAAAAAAATTCTGCAGGCTAGTCCAGATAATTCTGAAACAGCCTGCAGAATTTTACCCGTTCCTCTCTTCATGCTTTTCGTTCTTATGAAAACCAAAGGACCTGCATCACCGGCAACGTGTGATGCAGGTCCTGAGCATCTTAAAAATCACTTCATTTAACAAACAACAAACACACCCAACATTATGCATGGGAAAAGGCATTCATTAATTTCAGCATATGTTTTTATATGGGCATATGTTTTTTTACGATATCAGCAATCTGAACGGATAACTTTCTGACGCGAATCAGATTAAAGATTTTCAGCCTTAACCAATCGATTATCGAACAGATGAACCAGATGCATAAAGCTGCACCTATAGCAGCAAATACCATTTCTATTGCATTCAGTGAAAGCAGTCCGACAAACTTATTTGCAATAAATGTTTCTGAAATCAATGGTTCCATATGTATAATATATACGCCAAACGAAACAGGTGCGAAAAATTTTATAACCCTGGCAAAGCCGCTGCTGATCTTCAGTCTTGCAAAAATCATAAAAAGACATATTGCACAGGTAACGACTGTCGGACTGTTGTATTGAATCAGATAGAAATCTCCACTGACCGGTTCCCCTGTGGTGAATTTTGTGTACAGCTCTATTCCGATTTTAGACAGCCACATAATTGCGATCATAGCGCAAAAAGTAAATATTAGCTTTGCCTTATTCCGAAATATTGCGTCATATTTTTTGATATAGGCGCCTATGATATACAAAATGCAAAGCCACAGGGTATCATACCCCCAGGAGATCATGCTGAAGTCACAGTGAACAAGGACGGGTAAAACACTGAAAATAACAAGCAGCAGAGCGATCAGCCGCTTCAATACTTTGCGATCAGATCTTTGTATCAGCTCATTCAAGAATGGG
>JBJEMO010000262.1:0-3854 GCA_051879715.1 Bilifractor sp. | reverse complement strand
CTACGGACAGTTAGCTGGTTTTATGCGAAGTTGCCAATAATGTTGATTGCGAGAATGTTTGAGGAGGGCGGTTTTTGCCCGACGAGTTTCGCAGCAACAAAAAATAAGCATAAAACCAGCTTACTGTCCGTTTACGAACGGAAACAGACAAATGAGAAGTATCCTATTGACGCACCTCTCAACAGTAACGTTATAATGGTCTGCCATGGAGGACACTTCCACTATCACAGTCCACTTAATTTGTGAAGGGACTGTCGCAAACAAAACGACAGTCCCTTTCCGCTGGTGCTTATTCTACACAGCTTATCTCTTTTATTTATTCCTTATTCCGCACAGAACCGCTCATTGTGAAGAAGCTTATGCTCCTTACCCTTAAGCATTCCGTCATAGAGAGTCAGTATCGTCGGGTTCTCATTGCACTTGCGGATTACGGAGCTGTGGTCAGCCTTATAGATGCCGTCTCTTCTGGCTGCCTTTGTGCGGTCTCCGGCAAGGCGGGGCTGTCCTCCTCCCATAATACATCCGCGGCGGCAGGCCATGACCTCAATGAAATCAAAATGCTTTTCACCGCTTCTCACCTGGTCCATCACCTTTCCGGCATCCGCCAGCCCTGATACGACACAGATCTTCAGCTCTCTGTCTTTATAAGGAACAGAGAACTCACGGATGAACTCATCCTCACGCACGCCACAGGCAGCAATCCGGTCGAGTGTCTCCTGGTCATGTCCATCCGTAATCCTTCGCAAAACTGCCTCGGTCACGCCACCGGATACACCGAAGATGACACCTCCGCCTGACCCGAGACCAAACGGAATATCGGAAGCCTCCGGTTCCAGATCCGCAAAGTCAATTCCTGAGGTGCGGATCATATCGATCAGCTCTGTCGTCGTCAGAACATAGTCCGTGTCCTGCTCGCCCTCCGTAAAGCTGTTTGGTCTCTTCGCTTCCATCTTCTTTGCCGTACATGGCATAATCGACACCATGACCGTCCTTCTGCCGTCCGTATTGTTCGCCGGATCACGATAATACTCCTTGGTAACCGCAGAAAGCATTCCCTCCGGCGAACGGCAGGTCGAGACATTCGGGATAAGATCCGGGTACTGATCGCCGACGTACTTCACCCAGGCAGGACAGCAGCTCGTAAGAAGGGGAAGCGTTCCGCCGTTTTCCAGGCGGTCCACAAACTCCGATGCCTCCTCCATGATCGTCAGGTCCGCACCGAACGCGGTATCATACACCTCATCAAAACCAATCCTGCGGAGTACGTTGGCAATTTTGCCCATCACACTCTTGCCCTTCGGAAGTCCGAAGGCGGCTCCTACTGCTACCCGGACAGCCGGAGCGACCTGCGCGATCACACGCACATCCGGATCTCCCAGAAGATTCCATACCTCTGTCCGGTTGTGATGAATGCTGATTGCACCTGTAGGACAGTATACACGGCACTGACCGCAATTCACACAGTTGGTCTCTGCGATCGGCTTGTCAAATGCCGGCATAACCATGGCTTCTGCGCCGCGGTTTGCGAAATTGATTGCCTCGATTCCCTGCAGCTCACTGCATACACGGACGCAGTTTCCGCAGAGGATGCACTTGTTCGGGTCCCGCACAATCGATGGGGAACTGAAATCCAGTGGCATCTGTTCCTTGTAATTCTGAAAGCGCACACGCATGATGCCGAAGCGTTTGGCCAGTGTCTGAAGATTACAGTCTCCGCTCTTTTCACAGGTCAGACAGTCTCTGCAATGTGCCGCCAGCAGCAGCTCGATGATCAGCTTTCGGTATTTGCGGAGCTTCTCTGTATTGGTACGGATCACCATTCCATCCCGGGGCACCTCGGAACAGGAAGCAAACATCTTCCCTCTTTCATCCTCAACCATGCACAGTCTGCAAGCACCAAACGTAGACAGCTCCGAGTGATAGCAGAGGGTGGGGATATCGATACCTGCTTTTCTGATGATTGTAAGAAGATTTTTCTCGTCGGTAAATTCGACTTTTCTGCCGTCAATCGTTATAACTCCCATCTCATCCCTCCTATGACTCAATATAAATCGCATCAAACGCACAGTTGTCTTTGCAGGTTGAGCACTTGATGCAGAGCTCATTGTCAATGTGATAGCTCTGCTTGCGGACGCCTGTGATCGCACCGACAGGACAGTTCTTCGCGCACTTTCCGCAGCCACGGCAGAACTCCGGATTGATCACAAACCGGCGCAGCGCAGTGCAGACCTTGGCACGGCATTTCTTGTCCACGATATGCTCGATGTATTCATCATGGAAGGTGTGCAGGGTACTGAGGACCGGAAGCGGCGCGCTCTTTCCGAGTCCGCACAGGGACATGTTCTGGACCATTGTCGCAAGCTCCTCAAGTCTGTCCAAATCCTCCAGTTCTCCCTTGCCTCCGACAATTTTCTCCAGAATCTCCAGCATGCGCTTGGTTCCCTCACGACATGGAACGCATTTACCGCAGGACTCTCTCTGTGTGAAACTCATAAAGAACCGCGCAACCTCCACCATGCAGGTGTTGTCATCCATGACAACCAGCCCGCCCGATCCGACGATGGCTCCGTATTTCTTGACCGTCTCGAAATCAAGCGGCACATCCAGATGGTCCTTCGTCAGACATCCGCCGGAGGGTCCGCCAATCTGAACGGCTTTGAAGGTTCCGCCGTCCTTCATTCCGCCGCCGATATCAAAAATGATCTCGCGGAGGGTCGTTCCCATAGGAACCTCAATCAGACCGGTGTTCTGAATCGAACCGGTCAGAGAGAAGGTCTTCGTTCCCGGCGAGCTTTCTGTACCAATACTGCGATACCAGTCCGCGCCCTGCAGCACAATTCTCGGCACATTTGCATAGGTCTCAACATTGTTCAGAACGGTCGGCTTCGCCCACAGACCCTTCTCAACCGTTCTTGGGGGCTTTACACGTGGCATACCGCGGTTTCCCTCAATGGATGCAGTCAGCGCAGACCCCTCTCCGCAGACAAAGGCACCGGCACCGCGGTTGATATGCATATGAAAACTGAAATCCGTTCCGAGAATGTGATCGCCGAGCAGCCCCTTGTCCTCAAGCTCCGCAATCGCGTGGCGCAGTCTGGCCACCGACATCGGATACTCCGCACGGACGTAGATGTATCCGTTCTCACTGCTCACCGCATATCCCGCGATCATCATTCCCTCGATCAGCTTGTAGGGATCTCCCTCCATGACAGAGCCGTCCATGAACGCACCCGGATCTCCCTCATCGCCGTTACAGACGACATAGCGCTCCTTCTCCTTCTGGCGCGCCACCTGCTTCCACTTTCTTCCGGTGGGGAATCCACCGCCTCCTCTGCCCCGAAGGCCCGAGCGGTCGATCTCGTCGACGATCTCCTCCGGCTTCATTTCAAAAAGTGCTTTCTGGAACGCGCGGAACCCTCCGGACGCGAGATACTCATCCAGAGACTCCGAATCATACTTTCCGCAATTTTCAAGAACGATCCGGGTCTGCTTCGCAATAAACGGGATCTCATCCGGTGATGTATAGGTCACGCCCTTCTGTTTGTACAGCAGGCTCTCGATGACATCATCGCCCTGAACTGTGCGGTTGAAAATTTCCTGACAGTCGGAAGGATGCACCTTCGTATACTGAACAACCTTATCACCCTTCTGGATTCTGACCAGCGGTCCAAGCTCGCAGACGCCCTGACATCCGGTCTTCTTGACGCCGAGATGCGCCTCCGGCCCGTGAGAACCAAATTCAAGGGTAACACCCGGCGTATCCCCGATGATACGCATGAATTCCTCATAAACCTTCTCTGAACCGGACGCGATACAGCCGGTACCGGAACAGACGAGTATACGGCAGTCATAGG
>JBJEMO010000261.1:0-3869 GCA_051879715.1 Bilifractor sp. | reverse complement strand
CGATGTATTTTTCATTTCGGAGAATCTTGTTGATGGTGCTGGTATGCCATTTGGATTTGCCTGCTACGGTAAGAATGCCATCACGCTCCAGACCGGCAACAATCTTATCTATGCTGAGACCTTCTAAGTACTCTCGATAAATACGCTTTACGACTTCTGCCTGTTCTGGGTCGATGACAAGGTTGCCGTCCGGATTCTATGTGTAACCGAGGTGTTAAACCGCAAATTCTGCATATAATTAAATTCGCTAAGTTTAAGAAAAAAGTTGCTACTAGATCAGTTGCAAAGGATAAAATAAAAATGTAGGTAAAAGACAACATAAGAATGTTGGAAAACCTACATTCTTATATTGGCCAAAACCTACATTTTTATATTGACTTTTGCATTTTGCTGGAAGTTTAACTCATGCGTATGTGGTTCTTTCTATTTTGAGACGAGGATGGTAATAATTAAACTATTTTACCGAAAAGTAGTATGACATCTTTAAGCCGACCTTGTTTCAGGGAGTTTTATCCCTCCGGTAGATATTCGCCAACTTCGGCATTTGGTACGCTATAGTTGGAAGGTCACCAACTTCACTACTGGCGAGAGAAACCGAGCATAGAACTGCCTGACCGTCTCCAATACTAAGCTAGATGATGTATTTTCGGACGTGTTTGGAAAGGCCGCTTCTACAATTACGAAACGGCTTCTTGAAAATCCAACCGAGAAAATTACAGATGTTTCTGTTTTCCGAACGAAGGGAATGAAAGCTACGGACGAGGACATCCTTGCTACTGTAGACGGAGAGATGTGTGCCGAACAAGCTGAAATACTCCGCATCATCCGCTCTCACATGGACAGCCTTGAAATGTGCAAGGTCATCTGGAGTCGCTGATTCTGACAACTGCTTAGAAGTATCTTCCTCAACTAAACCTTGTTATGACAGTGCCAGGTATCCGATCCTTTGCCGCTATTGTTGCATGGATGAGAGATGGTTGCAAGGCGATGGTTGGTTTGACGGTTACTCAAGAAGTAGGGTTCAGGTAGGAGTTGATTTAAAAAATCATTTAGGGTGCTTGACAAAGCTCTAAATCGAATCTATTATATAAATTGATTTATATAAAATAATTCATGTAATCCGGGGGAGGAAACTAAAATGGCAAGAAAAACGCAGATTTCCAAAAAAGTAATTTTAGAAGCGGCATTAAAAATGCTGATCCGTGATGGATATTCCGCAATCAATATCAAGACCTTATCAAAGGAAATTGGCTGCTCTACACAGCCCCTGGTATGGCACTTTGATAACATGGAGGGACTCCGTAAGGCGTTAGCCGATTACGCGCTGAAATACGCTAACAGCAAAATGCGCCCCTCAGCCAGTGAGTCAGTCAATGCTTTTGAGCAGGTAGGACAAGCCTATATAAAAATGGCGTTGTATGAACCTAATCTTTTTCAATTTGTATTTTTGAATGGAAGTGACTGCTATCCTGTGGGAGATTCTGATGTGATTCTTGACGATAAAGATAACCGTGAGCTGATCAAAATGATAGCGGCGGAATTTCAGATACCAGAGAAAAGCGCAGAGCAGTATGTTCGAAACACTGTAATATATACACATGGGATTGCATCCTTCTTAGCAACCGGTATGATGCACTTATCGGAAGGAGAAATCATGAGCATGATACATCAGGCAGGTAATAGTTTCCTCGAGCAGGCAGGAATTCCGGAGGATAGAATTCCGAATCCATGAAGCATATGGTGCAGTACAATGCGAAAAAGAGCTATTATTTGGAGTGCCTTGTTTGCGGCAGAGCTTTTAGCGGTACTGTTCCATATGAATATCAGCCGGTATTATTCCGATTTGACAGCGCGGTTGGTCTTTGGGAGCTTGCTGGCAGCAGTGGGCGAATTGGGCTGCTGCTGGAAGTTTTCAAAATAGTAAAATGAGCAAAAATTAAGCCGCAGGAGGATACATTATATGAATAAACGCATACGTCAATATATTGGGCTGTTTTCCGCGGTGTTAATGTACTATATCATACACGAAGGTGCGCATCTGATTTATGCGCTGTCTGTCGGAGTGTTCCGCCATATCAATTTTATGGGGCTTGGTGTGCAGATTGGAATATATGAGGAGCAGATGAGCAATCTCCAGCTGGGGATTTTCTGTCTGTCCGGTGCCGCTGAAACAATGGTTACGGCCTATGTGCTGACTTTAACAGCGTCTCAGATCTGTAAAGCCGATTCCAAAATATTCAAAGCTTGCCTGTATTAAATCACGATCGCCATGCTGCTGATTGATCCATTGTATCTGAGCATATTGTGCGTTTTTTTCAGCGGAGGCGATATGAATGGAATTGCACTGCTGTTTCCTGAATGGGCTGTAAGAATCTTTTTTGGAGTAATGCTGGTAATCCATTGCCTGCTGTTTTGGAGAATTGTTTTACCAAGGTACAATAGAGCGTTTATGACAAGAGAGCCTGATGCTTAGACACGGGGCTTGCGGTGCGCGTAGTGTTTTTAAAGTGCAGGACACCGAAGGTACAGAGGTGTGCTTCTCACTCTGGCTATGGCACCAGGCATACTCTTCAGATCTATACAATAGACACAAATGTCTGCGGAAAAGTACTATCCGCGTACGACGGTTGCGGTAGCATGGGAACAAAACCGAGAAAAGGAGACCACAAAAATGGACGCTTCAGAACAGAAATTGGGAAGCAGATTGCTAAAAGCATGGAAAAGAATCGTGATCGTGCTGGCGGTCGCCGCGTCTATCCTGGCGGCAGTCTTTCTGGCGAGCCGCTATGGGTGGAAGCTGCTTGGCTTCCGAGCCTGTCAGGGCGCAGGAATTGACCACCACCTTCTACGACATCGAGGATTGGGCGCAGCCCTATGCCCCCTCCTTGGGAGAGAAGGATTGGTGCAAAACGGGAGAGTGAGGAAGTATGAATGAGAGAACATATTCGACACCATTGGGCAAAATCCATTATTGGGTGCATCTGATTTCACCGGACGCAATAACGTTGGTGTTTTTGCCCGGTCTAACAGCGGATCATCGGTTGTTTGACAAACAAATCGTGTATTTTCAGGGGAAATACAATGTCCTTGTGTGGGACGCCCCCGGCCACGCCGCCTCCTGGCCCTTTGACTTTGACTTCGATTTGATGGACAAGGCAAGGTGGCTGGACGGAATTCTGGAACAGGAGGGAATCACAAAACCAGTTATCGTGGGGCAGTCTATGGGCGGCTATGTGGGACAGGCGTATGCGCAAATTTATCCCGAAAAGCTGAAGGGCTTAGTGTCCATCGACTCCGCACCGCTGCAACGAAAGTATATGACAACGCCTGAGCTTTGGCTGCTGAAACGAATGGAGCCAGTCTATCGCCACTATCCGTGGAAGGCCCTCTTAAAGTCTGGGACAAAGGGCGTTGCCCTGACGGAATACGGAAGAAACCTAATGTGGGACATGATGCTGGTGTATGATGGCGACCAGAAGCGCTACGCAAAGATTGCCGGTCACGGCTTCCGAATCCTTGCCGAGGCGGTGGAGAGGGATTTGTCTTATGAAATCAAATGTCCCGCCCTGCTCATCTGCGGCGAACAGGACAAGGCGGGCTCTTGTGTTCGATACAACAAGGCGTGGCATGAGGACACCGGAATCCCCCTGGAATGGATCAAAGATGCCGGGCACAATTCCAACACCGACCAGCCGAAAATCGTAAACCAGCTGATCGAACAGCTGGCTCAGCGGGCGAAGTGTCTGGAGGTTTGATTTTACGAAATCAGTGACTGAAAAGAGAAGGTGAAAGCGAATGTGGAGTTACATAGTGGGTGTTAAACCGCAAACTCTACCCATCTGATGACTGCAAATTATATTACCCAATAT
>JBJEMO010000260.1:0-3901 GCA_051879715.1 Bilifractor sp. | reverse complement strand
AATATGAAGCCACGCCTGATGGATGGAAACGGTAATGCGATTCTTGTAGCTGATGGTATTCCTACGGCTTGTAAGTATTACGAAATTTTCCAACAGATGGGCTTTAAGAAATGCGCCATCATATCTTCCTATACACCGAACAAGGGCGAACTGCGCACTGATACCGTCAGCGATGAGGATGATACTGAAACATTCCTCAAATACGAGACGTATTTGAAGATGCTGGGACTCGATCCTTCTGACCTTTCGAATGCGGGATCGGTTCAGGCCAAGGTAGAGGAATTTGAAAAGGAAGCAAAACGGAAGTTTGTAGAGGAGCCTGCAAATATGAAGCTCCTTATTGTCGTGGACAAGCTGCTCACCGGATTTGATGCGCCTCCTTGTACCTACCTCTACATCGACAAGAAGATGCAGGATCATGGACTGTTTCAGGCGATTTGCCGCGTCAACCGTCTTGATGATGATAGTAAGGATTTCGGCTATATCGTAGATTACAAGCAGTTGTTTGGACAGCTCCAGACTGCAATGAAGGACTATACTTCCGGCGCTTTTGAAGGATATGATCCGGAGGATGTAAAAGGACTTGTTAAGGATCGCCATGATGCTACGGTATCCTATTTTGAGGAAGTGTATGATGCCGTCGAAGAACTTTGCGAAGGCGTCGAGGAACCTCGTGGGGAGATCCAGTACATCCACTATTTCTGTGGTGTTTCTGGTCAGTCGGAGGAGAGCGACGAGATTTACGCACGCCTAAGAGAAAAACTCTATCGTCTGGTGAGCAGTCTTGTCAGAGCTTTCGCGGAAGCAAAGCCATATCTGGTTGATGATATTTCATCTGGCAAACTGAATGAATATGACAAGAAGGTCACTTTCTTCATTGAGCTGAAGAAAACCATCGCTACGGCCAGTGGTGATTTCCTCGATTTGAAGGCCTATGAGCCTGATATGAGAAAGATGATCGATAACTATATCACGGCAGCGGATGCTGAGAAGATTGGCGATTTTGATGATCTTACCCTATTGGATTTCGTAGTAAAACAGGGCGAAACGCTTACCGGTGAAGGTGATAGCGGCCACAAGGAAGGTGCAGCAGAGGCTATCGAGAATAACATCCGTAAGAAGGTTATCGAAAAGGTTACCGTCAATCCACGCTATTACGCAAAGATGTCAGAAATCCTTGATAAGCTCATCGAAGAGCGTAAGCAGGGAGTTCTTGACTACGCTGAGATGCTTGAGAAATATATAAAGCTGGCCAAGGATGTCGATTGCCCGGAGGATAACGATAAATATCCGGAAAGCATCCGTAAGAGCAAGGCGCTCATGGCCATTTATGACAACACCGGCGAGGACGAAAAACTTGCTCTTCGAATTCACAATGCCGTGAAAAAGCAAGCACTGTTTGGTTTCAGGGATAATCAGGTGGTTGTCAGGAGAATAAAAAAGGCTCTCTTTGAGATTCTGGGTGATGACTCCGAGGTGGAACGCATCTATAAGATCATTGAGAAGCAGGAGGAGTATTAATGCGCATTGTCATTTCCGGGATTCCGATTGATGTGCAAAAAAAGAATATAAAGAATATGCACCTTCAGGTGAAACCGCCGGATGGACATGTGGTAATTTCTACGCCTTTATCCGTGGACGATAAAGCAATAGAGGCTTATGCCAGAACTCAGCTGGGCTTTATCAAGAGGGCTATTGCGCAGTTTCGGGATCAGCCAAGGGCATCGAAGCGGCAGTATGTTTCCGGTGAGACGATGTATATCTGGGGAAAGCAGTACTTCCTTGTCTTTAAGCCGGACAATCAGAAAAATAGCTTCGAGATTCAGAACCAGGATATTATTCTTTCCATGAGTGCCAAAAGCACAGTAAAGCAGCGGGATGCTTATGTCAAAGAGGAATATCGAAAGATTCTGAAAGAAGAGATTGAAAAACGCCTGCCCAAGTGGGAAGCACAGACAGGCCTTAAGTGCGATTCTTGGCAAACAAAATATATGGTCACAAAATGGGGTGCCTGCAGCACGGATAAAAAAAAGCTATGGTTTAATCTGCAGCTCGCTCAGAAGCCCTATGTGTGTCTCGATTATATTATTTTGCATGAACTTACCCACTTGATTACCCGGAAACATGATGCCGTGTTCATCGCAAACATGGACAGATATATGCCAAATTGGCGAGAGATCAGGAAAGAACTCAATGACAGTAGGTTGGACTACTATGAAGCACAGGATGAAAGCCCGCTTCAAAAACTGATCAATCAGTCCCGCTATGATGATATACGGGATTCTGTTCTCAGCTATTTCAGAAACACAACCGGGAAGGACACTGTTTCTGATGTGGAAATAGAGAATGTCATTCATATCGAACAGGCGGATGCCGGAATTATCTGCTTTGATGTGATTGTCTCCTGTGATATGGAGATGCCTTCTTCCTCAAAGAAAGGATATTTCCTCGAAAAATGGGTGAAGGTGCATTGTCAGGTAACGCTGGGTATTGAGCTGTCCGGGTTCCGTATCTTAAGTATTGGGGACTGTGAGCCGCAAGAGGAATCTGATAATGACCGTCTGTCCGGAGAGCTGGTACCTATTATCTCTCGTGACCAGTTTGAAGACGAGGCTGAGAAGTTCCTAACGAGGTATTGTCCGGAAGCATTGGATAAACCGATGAGGGTTCCAATCGAGACAATAGCCAGCGACATGAAACTACAGGTTATCGAAGATATTCCTCTGTCTGATGATCTTACTTACTTTGGGACTATCATATTTGATAACGGGAATGTTCTCGATAAGCACCGGAAGATTACAATTCGCAATGCCAAACGCGGAACCGTATATCTTGATCCGCGTGTTTCCTATGAGAGATCTGTAGGAACAAAGCGCACTACGCTGGCACATGAATGCTTTCACTGGTACCGTCATCAGCCTTATCATGTGTTGATGAAAATGATAGGTGCCGATGATAATCTGGGAAGAGCAATTCAATGTCAGATAGCCGCTAATTCCATAGATTCAGATAGATGGAAGGCTGTAGACTGGATGGAGTGGCAAGCCAAAGGCGTCGCTCCGAGAATCTTGATGCCTGCTAGACCGACGCGTTTGAAGGCGGATCAGCTCCTTGCAGTTTATGGCGGGGCTGATGATGCGAGCATTGCAGCCTATGAGAATGTCATTGATGAGCTTGCGGAGCTGTTCGATGTGTCGAGACAAGCCGCCAAGGTTCGCCTGATGGATCTGGGATATTCCAAAGCCGAGGGCGCGTATCCATTTGTGGATGGTCAGTATGTTCGCGGATATTCATTTGAAGCAGGTACCTTGGATAAGAATCAGACGTTCACTATTCCCTATGCCGATTTGTTTAAGGCGTACTGCTTTGATCGTGAGTTTAAGAAGCTGATTGACAGCGGACAGTTTATTTTTGCAGATCGTCATCTCGTTCTCAATAACGAGAAATACATAGCGAGAGATCAGTCTGGGAATGCTACGTTGTCAGAATATGCTCTCTCGCACATGGATGAGTGCTGCGTCGTCTTCTCGAAGGGATATAGCTATCAATCGAAATATCAAGGGGCAAGGTATTACACGCAGTTTATGCGGAATGCCGCACCGGTTGAAAATCAGGTTGAATATTCCTTTGAACTTAATGCGCACAACAAGACACTTCTTGAGCAAATCAAGAACGCAAAGCGCCGGTCAGAGGCCATGCGTAGATATCCCGGTTCCTTTGCTGAGACGCTGGTAGCGCTGCAGAAGGAAAGAAAGCTCTCAAATAAGCAGCTGGCTGACCGCTCACTTGTGGGAGAAAAAACCATTCAGCGTTTGAGAAACGATGAAGAGTACCCGACTTCAGTTCAGACAGTTCTTGCCTTATGCGTAGGTCTGAAGCTGCCTTTGCCAGAGGCTGAGAT
>JBJEMO010000259.1:0-26999 GCA_051879715.1 Bilifractor sp. | reverse complement strand
AATGAGTTAGACCCCATAGGAGTCTAGCTCATCTGATGCTAACTAAATGACATTGATTCACGTCTGTACCTTTATTCGCGTCTGCACCTTTATTCGCGTCTGCACCTTTACTCACAGTCTTGTCTAACATACCTCATTCTCCTCTCATACCCATGACCGGCTTCTTGTTCACGACCACCTCTCTGGAGAGCAGGATCGAATCACCGATCGCACCGACGATGTCATCCTCCTGCACGCCCAGCGGTACGCAGCCGAGCTCCTTGTCGATGAATAGGTTGGAGCACTGCAGAACCGTGAACTTATCCATCGTAAGACCGCCCTGAATATTGTGTTTCTTCTGATCTGCCATCAGTTTCTTTGCCCCGAGGGTGTACATCCAGTCCGGTATCGTGATGATTTTCTTATCCGGGCAGCCCAGATATTTATGCACAATCTGCAGAAGCTCCACCCAGGTCATGTTGTAATAGCCGATCGGATAGCAGTTTCCACTATGGTTTCGCTCGATTGCTCCAGCAAGCGCCTCGCCAACCTGCTTTACGGTTACCATAGCGGAACCCCCTCTCGGATAGAGGGTTGCACCCTTCATGGAAAGAACCTGCTCTACCAGGAAGGTCCAGACCGGCTTTCTGCCTGGCTGGGTCCCAAAGATATATGGAAGCTCCAGAACCGCCACATCAAAATTCTCATCCGCATAGGACATGGCAACCCTTTCCTGTTCGATCCGGCTGTGGATATACGGATGCCACTTTGTCAGCTCCTGATCCGGCATGATCTTGGCAAAATAGGAAAAATAAGATCCGCAGATGGCCACATGCTTCACACCGTTCTCCTTTGCGATCCTCAGCAGACGGTGAATCGGGTCAATATTAAAGCGCTTGTATAGATTGTAGATCGGCGCCGGTCCCTCCACGCGCTCATCCACACCAGCCGCAAAGACAAAACCCTCGCAGCCCTTCATATGCCCCGCAATCTCTTCATCTGACATTTCAAGATAATTACCGAATGCAATCTCCATTTCCTTCGGAAGCTCTGCCCCCTCGGGTATCGGAGGCAGTGCAAGGGAAGTCACCGCATGTCCCCTGCTGATCAGCTCCTTTGCCGCCTGGCTTCCCAGAAGTCCCGTACCACCAATCATAAAAATCTTCATAATGCACTCTGTCCTCTCTCTGCGCTTCTGCGCATGTTTTCAATTCCTGCGCTTCATTTTTATGCTTCACATCACAAATGTGTATTTCTTCATGTGATACCGCTATATTAAAGGCATATAGAGGATAATTCTTTCATCGTTGTGCACTTATTTACATTATTGTTTCCCGTTGGACATTAAAAAAGTATAAAAAAGAAGCCGCGAAAATTTTCACAGCTTCAAAAGATAAAACAATATTTCAGCTAAACAGATCGAATTATATATGTTACCGACTCCAGTCGAAATCAGTCATCCAGCCGGAGAATGGTCCCAAGAATATGCGATGCCGCCCTCTCCATCTGCTCCCGGGTCACTGCTCCTGCCTTTTCTGCCTTCAGCAGGCGATCCGGGAAGCCGCATCCCATCTTCACATCATTTCCGGCGACGCACTCCTTATATTGTTCGCCGCGTCCCCACCAGTCTGTGGTAACCGTTCCATCATAGCTCCACTCATCCCGCAGAATGCCGTTCAGAAGATCCTGGTTCTCCGAAGCCCGGTGCCCATTAATCAGATTGTAGCTGGTCATGACAGACCATGGGTTGGCCTCCCGAATGATGATCTCAAACTGCTTCAGGTAAATTTCTCTCGCGGCGCGCTCCGACACACGGGAATCGGAATCCTTCCGGTTTGTCTCCTTATCATTCAGTGCAAAGTGCTTCAGGCAGGCCGCCACATGGCTGCTCTGAATGCCACGCACCATGGCCGCTGCCTGCTTTCCCGCCAGAAGCGGGTCCTCTGAGTAGTACTCGAAATTTCTGCCGCAAAGCGGACTTCTGTGTATATTCACAGCAGGAGTAAGCCAGACGTAAATATTATTTTCTCTGGCTTCATCTCCTCCGGCTGCACCTACCGCATAAACCACCTCCGGATTCCAGGTACACGCCAGCAGTGTGGCACAGGGAAATGCCGTCGTACGCACGCCCGTCTCTTCATCGAAACGGACACCTGCCGGACCATCCTCCGTCATAACGTTCGGCACCCCGGACTCAGGCAGATTGCCCCAGCCGAAGGTGTTGGCACATCCGGTATTCGGTGTGCCGGAGAGCAGCCAAGCCAGATCTTCATCCGACAGAGAACGGATGAACTCCTCCAGCGAGATTCTTCCTTCTGCAACATCCGCCAACTGTGGGTGCTCCGGTGTCTGAATCGTACAGTAGGACTTACGGTAGCGTGTTTCCGGGGCAATGCACTCAATCTCTTCCGGATATTTCAGCGGGGTAAAGATATTTTCATCCGGGTCCGGCTGTTCATGCACCGGGAGTGGCTCAAAAGTTCCGTCAGACAGCATACGTTTACCCAGTTTCGCCGGAACCAGCCTCGGCTGGCACTGCTCTGTGACAACCGGCTCTGTGAGATTCAAAGTGAAGATTTCTCCTGATTGCGCCATACAATCTGCCGGTTGTGTAAGCTGCATCTGCCGTGATAGCGGTTGCAGATCTCCACGAACATCCGTACCAATATAAAAGTGATATGTGCCAGCCTCCAGGATCCAGGCAGACTTCCGAATCTTTCCCAGATCATCGTAGCTGGCCATCTGCGAAGCGGGAAGCACCAGCTCCAGATGCTGGCTTTCCCCGGGCTGAAGCAGGCGTGTCTTCCTGTATGCACCAAGCACACGGGACGGCTTCCCAAGCCGGCCCTGAGGCGCACTGTAATACAGCTGCACGACCTCTTTACCGCTATAGGTTCCGGTATTCGTTACGGTTAGTGCGATGTGGACATCCCCGGGATTCTGTACTTCTTTTCTCTCCTGTCCGTGTGCTGAAATCTCCTGGTATTTTTCTGCAGGATCCGTCCAGCCCACAACGTCAGATATCATAAAGGTCGTATAAGAGAGTCCATAGCCGAAAGGATATACCACTTTTTCTGCCGCTCCAGGTATGGTCTCAAAGTACCGGTAGCCCACATATATATCCTCTGTATAATCCACATAATCATCGGACGCATGGAATCCTTCAGTGGAAGGATAATCCTCCAGGGTTCCGGCAAAGGTATCCGCCAGCTTCCCGGATGGATTACCGTGTCCCATCAGCAGCTCCGCCGCGGCATCACCGCCATCCATGCCGCCCTGCCAGGTAATCAGGGCCGCCGAAATATCATCATTATCCTTGATCCATCTTGTATCGATCATGCCTCCGACATTTAGCAGAACGATGACCTTCGGAAAATGTGCCGTTACCACATGGAGCATCTTCTGCTCCGCTTCCGTAAGGTAAAAATCCGAGTGGGCAAAAATCCGATCCGCCAGATGGATGTGGGTAAAGCCGTCCTCCGGCTCGAAGGCAGGACCGCCGAAATCCGATTTCCTGTCCCATCCCTCTCCGGAATAACGGCTGAAGGATACAATGGCTGTGTCCGTCCAGGCAGCCGCGCGCGCTGCCAAATTCTCCGGAAGCTCCGGCTCCGGGATCAGACCGGGGATGCCGCCCTGACTGTACTGTGCCTGCACATAGCCTTTGTAAAAGGCAGCACTCTCCGGGAAGACTGAAACCTCATCCTGCAGGGCCAGCAGTCCGTCCAGAATATTATGGACATATGGCGCTGCTACGTCTCCGGAACCGCCGCCGCCCTTCACATAATCAATCGTTCCTTTTCCAAACAGCGCAACCCTGGCGCCCCGCTGGAGCGGAAGCAGGTGATCACGGTTCTTCAGAAGAACCATTCCCTCCTTCGCCGCCTCTCTGGAAACTGCGGCATGCTCCGCAGATGCCGTGACCCGGCGTCCATCCTTCCCAAGCGGTAGATTTGGTGTAAACCTTGCTCTCACCCAATGTGCCATCCTACAATCTCCTTTCTCTCATCTTATCTCTTATAATGTGTTCCAGATGCTTATTTTATTCGCTCTCGATGCTTAATTTATGTGTCCCGGATACTTATGGTATGAGCTCCTGATGTTAATAAGGCACATCATATGACAATCCTGAAAACATCTTACATCTATTGATGACTCTGCCCTGTTTTTCTTTACAATATATATTCAGTTTACATGTTGCGCTGCAATTACAGCAGGCACGTCGCCCCAACTCAGCGATATTACCACAGAAGATACGAAGCAATTGAGCGCAGGAACCGCAGCATTTCTACCCTTGCACCGACCATTGCACCGCTCGTGCGAAGCTTTTTTTCCATACTGCTGCAAAAGACAAGCTCCTCCACAGGCCTGTAGGCATGCTCGAAGTACGCGTGGGGCATATTCCCGGCAAACATCTCATATACACGTACCCCCGCCTGACGGAGCATCGACCCGTACGCAGCATCCTCATGCCGCAGGATATCCCGTCCCGCAATGATAAGGGCTGTATCCGGCAGCCCTTTCAGATCCTCCCGGCTCGCAAAAAAAGGAGAGACCAGCGGATCTGCTGCGTGCTCCGGGTCAATGTAGAATTCGTTGAACAGATCAAACATTTCCTTTTCCTGCTGATTTGCGCCCTTGTTCACGGGGTCTGTCTGCATATCCAGATACGGATACACAAGAATCTGACTTCTCCATATTTTCTCGCCCCGCCTGTTTGCCAGAATCGCCGCAGAAGCGGCCAGATTGCCTCCCGAACTGCAGCCCATCAGCGCAACCTTTTCCGGATCAAATCCAAAGTCATCACTGTGCCTGATCAGCCAGGTGCTCACATCCATCACGTCCTGCACCGCATCTGGAAAACGGTGTTCCGGCGTCAGTCTGTAGTCCACTGAAGCAACATCCGCATCCAGCGTTTTAGAAGCATCCAGCCACATGGCATCATTGAGCGCACCACCGCCCATCAGGCAGCCGCCACCGTGCAAGCCGATAATCAGGGGTGCCTTTGTATCAGGGACGCTTTGCTTCTCTCTTTTTCTCTTATAATAGACAACTTCGATCGTCCTGCCGTCCAGCGGAATCTGCACCCTTTTTCCGCTGACCCTAGCCTCTGCATTCTGAACACGCTGGGCTGAGGCAACGCGCAGCATATTTTTCTGAACTTCTGTATATTCTGCCAAAAATCAGACCTCCCAATCTACCCATCACATCGCGCAGGAATCAGGCGAGCGCATCTCATCCTCTTCCCTTTTTGCGTCGTCCCGCTCATACCCATACGCTTTATGAAAAGAAGCATTCACTTCCTCCAGCTCCATTTTTCCATAAATGTAGGCATCATACCGATCGATAATGCCCTGCATACAGCCATCACAAAGACCATCCGTGATTCCAAGAGAATCCTGAACGATTTTGCGACGTTCCTCCTCCGTTGTATTTCTGATTAAATATTTCTCACTGGCCATGGCACAGTATCCCTTCTTTCCAAGTTATGTGACAAGGGGTCAGGCTCCTTGTCACGTTAAAATTTTAGTGTGGTAAAGTGGCAGATCTCAGTGTATCTGACTTTTGGTCAAGCATTGTCGCTTTCGTGTGACAGAGTGCCTGGCTCCTTGTCACGTGTGGCTCCTTATCATCTGCCCCCTGCCATAAAAGCGATGAATAATCCCCCAACTCTCTGATCCTTAGTTTTGACAGAGATGCTCGCTGCTCTACTTTCCTCTATTGTCGGCAGGCTTAGCAAGCTGAAGAAACATATCCACCGCCTTCGGCAGAATACGATCGTTGAAATCATAGCCCGTCGTGTGCAGCGCAGGGTAGTTTTCTCCATTTCCGATATAGAAGATTGCGCCCGGGCACTGCTTCAGATACCAGCCGAAGTCCTCGGAAGCACGCCAGAGCTTTTGCATATGAATGACAGGTCTTCCCAGTTTCTTCGCTGCCTGCTCTACTTTTTTCAGACACCTAGCGTTGTTTCTTGTTTCAGGGAAATAATCCGACTCTGCATAAGAGACTGCAAGACCATCCCGGGCTCCAAGTGAATCTGCCCTCTCCTGAATTGCAGCCTGCAGCTGATCCATCTCCTCCTCGTTTTCCGCCCGGAGAGTCAGGAATAGCTTCCCTGTACCCGCGGAAATACCGAAATCGTCGTTGCCGCATTCCACACCCACAATGGTGCACAGGACCATCCCCTGATGTGGCTCTGCTTCCCCTTCCCTGACAAACTGTATCAGGTCAGCTATGGCGAAAGAAGGATTCCTGCCCTCCTCGGGGTAACTGGCGTGGCTTGTTTTTCCCCTGAAATCTATCTCAAGTCCCTTTGAGGCAGGCTGGGAGAGTCCGTCTCGCACAATGATGCTGCCCTCCGGAAAACCGCTGAGATTATGGAAGGCATAAACCTCATCAATTTTTTCTTCTGTCAGCAGCTTAGCACACTGTTCTCCGCCGGCACCTATCTCTTCTCCCGGCTGAAAAATCAGATAAACAGATGGCCGATCACCAGCGCCGGTATCCCCGGCATCATCCAGCTCCAGTGCCAGACCCGCCAGCGCCGCAGCATGTCCATCGTGGCCGCACCTATGTGAAACCCCGGGATTGCAGGAAGCATAGGGTGATTCAATCGTCTCGGGAATCGGAAGCGCATCCATATCGGCACGAAATGCGATCCGCCTTCCGGTGCTGTCCCCATGATACAGAGCATAAAACCAGTTGCCGCGATCCACCAGCTCCAGACTGGTATTCGCTGACAAAAATTCCATCAGCCTCTGTTTGGTCCACACTTCATGCAATGACAGCTCTGCATGCGCATGCAGCATATGCCTCAGTTCGGTTATTTTCTTCAGATTTTCTTTTCTCATTGTATAATTTTGTATGATTGTCTTGTTGCGTAATTGTCTTGTATTATTATAGCCCTAAATACCTGGCGCTCTCTTCAGCACGAAATATATTCAGCATTATTTTATCAAAGTTATCCGGCGACATCAATTGCATGTCTTTACACGTACGAAACCTCAACGTACTTACATGTGATAAAACGCACTGTAACAATGCGGGTTTTCAACAGTTACCATCCATTACACAACTACATAAATCACCTCTTGTGACAATGTACCTGGCTCTCTGTCACGTCAGCGTGGCAAAGTGTCAGTCTCCGTGTCACACCTCTCACGTGTCGCGAAGCTCTGTGTCACGATCATATATTAACGTGCCAGCGCACGTCGTGTAGTCATGAGCAATAAACAGCTTCCGTTTTCATGACGATCGTCCATAGAAAAAAACTATTGCAAAACTTCAATTCTTCGTATTTTACAGAAAAACAAGAAGGGCCTATACTTTCTTCATCAATCAGATTTCAACATTTCCCATCAGAACTATCGGGATTCGATGCTAATGGAATTCATAACTTATAAGATTGATATTGATTAGGATTAATTGACTGGCATAAAAAGGAGGATAAGCATATGAGTAAATCCGGAACACCATTTCGATATGATTTTGTCGGCAGTTTCCTGCGACCGGAACGGCTGAAAGAGGCAAGGGCTGCGTTTGAGGAGGGAAAAATCACAGCACAGGAGCTAAAGAAAGTCGAGGACGCATGCATCGTAGATCTGGTCAGAAAGCAGAAAGAGCTCGGCTATCATGTTATCACGGACGGCGAGTTCAGACGGGCGACCTGGCATCTGGATTTTATGTGGGGTCTTGATGGCATCGGCCACAAGAAAACAGAGACCGGTCTTCCCTTCCACGGAGAATCCGCAATGATTGACGATACCTACATTACCGGAAAGGTCGGCCTTACAAAGGAGCACCCGTTCGTTGAGCATTTCCGCTTTGTAAAGCAGCTGGAGGATGCCAACACGGTTGCAAAGCAGACCATTCCCGCACCCGCGCAGGTACTGGCACAGTTCACCATGCCCTTTAACCGCAGCCAGACAGAAAAGTTCTATGCATCAGACAAAGATCTGACAGACGATCTGGTCGCTGCCTACAAGAAGGTAATCGATGATCTCTATGCTGCCGGGTGCCGCAACCTGCAGCTGGATGACTGCACCTGGGGAATGCTGGCAGATGACACAGCCGCCGAGATCTATCAGACCTCAAAGGCCGGGCTTGCAGATATCCAGCGGACGTATCTCGATATCAACAACCGCGTTATTGAGAATGCGCCGGATGATCTCACCATCAACACGCATGTCTGCCGCGGAAATTATCACTCTGCCTATGCCAGCGTCGGTCCGTATGACGCCGTGGCGGACACTCTTTTCGCGGAAGAAAAGGTAAATGCATTTTATCTGGAATTTGACGACGAACGCTCGGGCGGTTTTGCTCCCCTGGCCAAGGTCTCAGGAGATAAAAAAGTCGTCCTCGGTCTGATCACCACCAAGCGTCCGCAGCTGGAAGATAAAGAAGCAGTCATCGCCCGCATCCATGAAGCGGAGAAATACGTTCCGCTGGATCGTCTGTATCTCAGCCCGCAGTGCGGTTTTGCATCCTGCGAGATCGAAAACCTTCTGACCGAAGAGGAACAGTGGGCAAAGCTGAAGCTGGTAAAGGAAATCGCCGAGGAGGTATGGGGCTGATTCGGTCCCATACAGCGTCTTTCCATCCCCTGCCTGCAACGTATTTCTATGGAAAAATATAACAAGCTGCCTGAGGAATTATTTTTTCCGATTCTCTGAATCCAGGCGTTGTTCTGGAATAGCACCATCCCCGACATTGTCCAGATGCATCCGATGATCCACCTTCGCCATGATCTGACTGGAGCGTATCTTGGAAAACATGATCACCTGACTGGAATACAGTCCGTTGTAACCGGAAAATACAAAGCTGAGCATGCAGGCAATCGCAAAATAAGGAAGTCCCGCCCCGCCGAACACCTCCGCAGCAAGAATAATGGATGTGATCATCGTATTGGTCACGCCGCCAAACAATGCCACAAAACCAACAGCAGCAGCGAAGCCTCCCGGAATACCCAGTAAATGGCCAAACGCGCATCCGAAGGTGGCGCCGATATAAAAGGTCGGAACAATTTCTCCGCCCTTAAATCCCGCCTCCATTGTCAAGGCAGTGAAGAGAATTTTCAGTGCAAAATCCCAGGGACGAGCTTCCCCCTGTAAAATCGCGCGCCCTACGACCTGCATGCCGCCGCCATTATAATCCTGACTGCCACACAGAAGGGTCAGACCAATGACCAGGGCTCCGCCGACTACAACGCGGACATACGGATTGGAGAACAGTTTCTCGTACCCCTGCTTTGTCCAGTAAAGTGCCCGAACAAAAAGCGCCGAGACAAGTCCGCAGGCAACGGCAAGCACCATAACCCTAAGCATCATCGGCATCGTCACCTCAGGCACTTCAACCGCGAACCGGACCGGTTCTGCCCCAAGCCGCTTTGCAATCTGCGCAGCAAGAACAGAAGCAAACATTCCGGGCACAAGCATGGCATGTCTGACTATTCCCACACTGATCACAGTTGCGATGAAAATCGCGGCTGTGACAGGTGTGCCAAACAAGGCCGCAAAAAAAGCCGCCATCCCCGTCATCGTGGCAATTCTCTCATCTTCCGCATCGAAGTGAAGCCATCTTCCGATCTGGTTACCGATTCCGCCTCCCAGCTGAAGCGCAGCACTTTCCCGTCCGGCGGAACCGCCGCACAGGTGTGTCAGGACTGTGCTGATAAAAATGGCTGGTACAAGGCGGAATTTCAGTGTACCGCCCTCTGACACGGAATCAAATATCTGATTCGTCCCAACACCCGAAATCTTCAGTCCACGATAGAGCAGGACAATCAGCACACCTGCAGCAGGCAGAAGAAAGACCAGCCATGCATGCGCTGTCCTAAGCGCCGTCACTGCCGTGATGCAGTCCGCAAATCCAGCGCCGACCACACCACAGACCACACCGATAATTATGGAAAGAATTACCCACTTCACAAAATAGCCGACGTAATTTTTTGCCCAGCTTACTCTTTCTTCTTTGCTGCTGTTCTCGTTTGCCCTCATGCACGTCTCCTGAATCTCTATTATTGCAGCTCCGATATTTCAATCCCGAACTGCTATTATTCGATTCTGTATTATCCTATCGACATTTTACAGGAATGTCCTTGCGAAAGCTTCTGCTTCAGAGAGCTGCGCAGCATTTGCCTTATTTTTCACATAAAAGCTGTTTTCAGCTACCGGAATCCCTTTTTCTGTCAGTGCTTTCTTAATCAGATCAATACTGTGCTTTGAGATCCAGGAAGTCGAGAACACAACAGCCTTCCCAACGTTAGATGCATCAAGTCCTGCGAGGTACTCCTTCAGATGCTTGTCCAAACCATACGCATAAAGTGCACCGCCCACAAACAGAACATCAGCCTTTTCTGTCAAAGCCGCATCCGGCTGGTCCACGGAAATCGCAGACACACCCGCCGCCCTGGCAATGGCATCCGCCACCAGCTTTGTATTCCCGGATCTTGAAAAATATCTCACTGCTACAGTCATTTTATCTGCCTCCGTTTCATATCTATTTCCAAACAAATTTCAAGCAAAAATTTATATAGACTCCTCGCTTCTCGCCTGATCCAACGCTTTAGCAGTGCTTATTTTACCAAATATGAAAAATGATATCAATCTACAGCCACCTGCGTGGTTGCATAAAGCTATCGCCGGATTACATGGTAAAGAAGTGTCCTGAGGAGCGATATGAAATGTGACAAGGGGTCAGGCTCCTTGTCACAAGACTCCTTGTCACATCGCCATGCATATACCCAAGTTTACGACCTGTCATACTGATTCAGTACCGAAAGGTACGGCCTTCTCTTTCTGCTCTCCCGCACTTTTAAAAGATCAATTTCGACTATGTGCAGTCCTTCACGGTCATCGGCACGGTACAGGATGTGCCCATCGCAATCCACAACGACAGACTGTCCCGCAAAATCCATCTCACCTTCCAGCCCAACCTTGTTGCACATAGCGATAAAAACGTTGTTCTGATAGGCTTCGGCAACCACCTCGGCTTCAAAGATGTCCAGTGGTTCTGCTTTCGTATTGACGGTGGGAATCAGCACAAGCTCCGCTCCCTGCTGTGCACAGCTGCGCACACTTTCCGGGAAATGCCGGTCATAGCAGATTACGATGCCGATCCTGCCAAAGGGCGTGTCAAACACACGGAATCCTTCTTTTGATGGGGTATAATAATCCGCCTCATAGAACTGCGGCGCATTAGCCACGTAGACCATCATCGACTTTCCGACAATTTCTCCTTTGTCCGAAACCAGGAAAGATGTGTCGTAATTCCCGTCCTTCCCTTTCACGTAGAAATTCGGAGAGCACCAGATGCCAGCCTCCCGGATGCTTGCAAAGATTTCCTGAATCTCCTCACTTTCTGTATCTACGCACAGCTCATCCTTCGAAAGTCCAAGTGCCTCTTTTACGTCATCTGCGCGATACTGAGGAAAGAACGGCGTGAGCTGTACCTCCGGGAAAAGCAGAAGATCGGTTCCTGCCGCCTCCCGGATCCACTGCCGGGTTTTTCTGATATTTACGTGCAAATCATTTGTAGTCGCGATCTGCGCCAAAGTGATCTTCATGCTGAAACCTCCGTCATCTCGGACTCTCTATTTTTATTAGCCTTGTAATGATGAGACCCTGTTCATACTTCTATTTTATTTCCGACTGGTATCTTGTCATTCATCTGTACATTCCATATCATCTGCATGTGACAAGGGGTCAGGCTCTCTGTCACGCTTCCACTTTAGCGTGACAGAGAGCCTGACCCCTTGTCACACCCATACTTCTTTATTATTTCCTGCCTTGCACGAGGATGATGTCACCCTCTCCATGCTCCACCGAAATATCCCTGAACCCGGCGTTTTTCATAAACCCGGTCAGTTCCTCCGGTCGGTAGATCGTAATACTGCCGTCCGGATTCGGCCAGTCGGTGTGCAGATCGGGATCGGATCCCTCATTGATGACAGCCACGACGCCATCCTTTTTCAACACACGGTTTATTTCACAAAATGCTTTATTCATATCCGGCCAGAAATACGTTGTCTCTACCGCTGTAACAAGATCGTATGTATTATCCACAAAGGGGAGTTCACAGATGTTTCCGCGTGTGACGAAGACCCGCCTGCCAAGCTCTGCTGCATTTGTCTCTGATGCAGTCTTCACACTGGTCTCTGAATAATCCACACCATCGATGATTGAATTTTGGGAAAGCCCCAGCATCTCATGGATCGCCGCACCACCTCCGCATCCCACGTCAAGAATATGCATCCCACTCTTCCATGTAATCATCGGGAATGCCCAGTTCCGAAGGTATGCATGACTGTGATTCATGCGCTCCAGCATGATCTTTCCACCGCCAAGATCCGGATTTCCGGGGAAATCTGTCATTTCCTGGTTCTCTTTTATATCCATTTCAGCAACTATTTTCCTTTCTATGTATGGCCTTTTTTCTCTAAACATCCCTAGCATACAACACATGGGTTCGGCACGCAATCAATAGTCACACGACACCCCAGCATTCAACTAATAATCACGCAAAGAGCTCTGCACACCGGACGTATGTATATCCGGATTTGCAGAGCTTTAAGCTAAATAACAATTATGATTCTATCAACTTCCATTGACTTGTCCACCAGGTTTCTTTACTGATGCCACATTGTAATACTCCTAAATAATCCTCTGTATGAATAGCGAATTCTGGTTTCCACCGATTTACTAATCGAAAATATCCTTCAGAATTCTCCGTCATATTCCATTGTGCACTCCAATAGGTCGAAGGTACATTCCCATGTTCCACATTCCCGGTAAGATTTTCAATATGCATAAGATCGCCGGTCTCGTTATTTCGGATTCTTACATATCCATCCACAGATTCCATTGTCCATTGCGCATATTTCTCATTATTTGCATTAAGCGGACCATACATCACGTTCTGCGAAAATGGATCCTCATATACAAAATCACCAGTTTGACGATTCTGCAGTTTATAGGACTGACTCTTCCAATTATCATATCCCTCATTTCGTTTCCAGACACGAAAATAATCGATATACCACTCCTTTGGCCATACATCATTATGCGTACCGGATCCTGCGTCTGTATAAATATTCAGAATCGTTCCCATTTCATAATCAGGAGAGTCATATATTGTGCGTACCAATTGTCCATCGTAATAAAATTTCAGATAATCCGGTGTCCAATCCAGCGCATATGTATGAAACTCTTCGGTTGGACTTCCCGAAGGAACTGCTCCATCTGTGATAGCCCAACTCGTCTGAAAATTCGGATCATTCCATCCATAAGCTGCGATTCTCCAGGCATCTGGCGTACTGAAAAAAGTTTCCAGTACATCTATCTCCGCAGTCTGCTTAGAATTGAACCAGTCATCAGTATCCTGTTGCATGCCAACCATCCACCATGCCTGATGTCCTCCTCCACCACAATCTGCTAGTTTGGCACGCAATTCGAAATACCCATACTTCGTTTTATAGCCATACCAGGTATTTCTATCATGATTATCTGTTGTCCCACTAAAATTATGAATCCAGCCCTTATCAAATGACATGATCGCAGATGATTTCACAGAACCATCATGCTCAGGGCACCAAGCTTCCTGGTCTTCGGTGATATACTCAACAAGACAACCATTTTCAAACCTGTAATTTCCCTTCGCAGTAGCCGGATCATCACACCAGTGAGGAAGATAAGAATCTGTCCATTTAGACATATCGAGTGAATCTTCATTGAACTCATCATGAAAATCAAGAGTGTAACCAGTTTTAACCGGCTCCGCCACAGTTTCATCCGCATAAATATTCTTTGTTGCTCCAATAGTGATAAAACCCAACACAAAAATACCCAAAAACAATTTTAGCAGTTTTTTCATATGCCCCTCATCCTTCATATTGTGCTTCACATTTCCAACTCGGAAAGTGCACCTTCATCTCCTACCAAGATAAAGTCCGGGTGTATCTGCAGAATGGATGCCGGTACAGCCGGCGTTACCGGTCCACAAAAGGCCTTTTTCACAATGCGGGCTTTCTCCATTCCATTCACAACCATCAGGACCCTTTTTGCCTGCATGATACTTTTGATTCCCATCGTGTAAGCCTGTCTCGGCACATCTTCCCTGGACTGAAAGAACCTCTGATTCGACTGAATGGTCTCATCCGTCAGGTCGACACAATGGGTCTCCAGTTCAAATGCACTGCCAGGCTCATTAAAACCGATATGTCCGTCTATTCCAATCCCAAGCAGCTGCAGGTCAATTCCGCCAACCTTCCGGATCACTTTTTCATATTCACTGCATACAGCCTCAACATTGTCATTCATTCCATCTGGTATATGAATATGGGCCTCACTAATATTTACATGATCAAAAAAGTGTTCATGCATAAAATACCAGTAACTTTGTTGGTGTTCCCTGGATAGCCCCCTGTATTCATCAAGATTGACCGTTGTAACATCAAAAAAATCAACATCTCCTTTCTGATACCACTTAATTAACTGTTCATACGTACCAATCGGCGTACCTCCGGTCGCCAAACCAAGCACAGAATCCGGTTTCAAAATAACCTGTGCAGAAATGATATTGGCAGCCTTCCGGGACATATCGTCATAGTCTTTTGCTTGGATTATTTTCACCTTATTGATCCTCTATTTTATGATTTTACTTCTTCTTGTTCTAATGCATTGGCCTGTCCTGCTTCCGCATGCTATACCGCTTCTGTCTGTTCAGCCATCTCTACCGCTGCTTGCTCCCTCAGAAATCCCAGAAACTGTTCCACACCGCCGCCAACTGTCTTTACCCATGCAGGCCGTTCCCCTGCCACATCGGAAACATCATAGAAATCGCCGGCTGCAGTTTCGGGTATGTACATGAAACTGTCACTTCCAAAAATGCCCGGCTCTATTCCGACAAACTCATCTCCCCAGTACGCGCACTGTGCCGGCTCTATGTTCCCATCAGCAGTTATCTTCGCCAGAATAGCATGCACGTTATCGCTTTTACTGGATATGCCCACTTCCAGATACTTGGCATCGCAGGTCGGCTTTACATCCACTCCGTATTTCTTTCCGGTCTGAACGGCCAGATCCAGCAGCCCTTGCAATCCTCCCGATATTCCATGTGACTGCAGGCTGTCTTTTAATGCATCCACCTCCTGCGCCTGCAGGAACAGCTTATCGCCTCTGTCACTATGCACCATCAGGTCAATCTTGCAGTAATTCGGGCGTGTAAAAACAATGTCGGTGTCAAAATCATATTTTCTCTTGAGCTCCAGATGGATGTCAAAGCAGATCCTGTGAATGGTCTCCAGCATTTCTGCGTCCGGAAGCAGGTCAGAGAAAAGATACGGCTGTCCGTTCCGGAAGGCATAATTCAGCGCTCCCCGTCCCAATCCGAGATACAGATTGTCCAGCTGGACAGGCGTGAAGGACTGCGCAATCTGTCCGCCCATGATCTTGTCCATGGTTGTCCCGCTCACGATCGCAAGCTTAATTCCCTGGTCCAGAAGCGGCCGCATAGCCTCCACCGCAAGGTCTGCCGGCGCCTTCCGGGAGCGGACCGCTGTCCCGTCCCAATCGAAGAAAACGGCTTTATACTTCTTCGGTATATGTTTTTCCTTCATACGGTCCTCCCTCCTGTGTCAGGTGAATCTCCTTATCATCTGCCATAAAATCGACAGCATTTCCGCGCACAAGCGTGAACGTGGTTTTTTCCTGTGTCACATGCACACGCAATACATTACCCCTGTACTGTATATTGAATGCATACGACTTCCACTGCTTTGGAATATGCGGGTGGAACCTAAGCATCCCATTCTGGCAGCGCATGCCTGCAAACCCATTCACCACAGCCTGCCAGGTCCCTGCCATATTCGCCGCGTGAATGCCGGCATAGAAATTGTGATGGTAATCATCCAGGTCCATGCGGGCAGACCGGGCAAAGTACTGATAGGCCTCATCCATATATCCGATATCACTCGCCACAATGCCAAAGATGCAGGTAGAAAGCGATGAATGATGCAGCGTCACCTTCTGGTAGAAATCATAATTCCTCCGTATTTCCTCTCTGGAAAACAGGTTGCTGTGCAGATACATGCCAAGAATCGAATCAGCCTGCTTGGACATCCGGCCCCGCATGATGAAAAGCGGGTGGTAGTTTTCATAGAGCCAGGACCTCTTTTCCGGCGGGATCCTCGATTCATCCCATGGCTTGCGCATCATGAAGCCGTCATCCAGCGGATAAATCTGCTGCTCCTCGTCATAAGGAAAGTACATCTTCTCTATGATCTCATTCCACAGATCGAGCTCAGTGTCCGAGAAATCCAGCTTCTTTTCAAGCTCCTGCCACCTCTTCCGGTCATTCTCCTGCAGATACTGCACAGCGTACACGGCGTCCCGGAGATTCTCCCTTGCCATCAGGTTTGTGTAAAAATTATTGTCCACCAGCACATTGTATTCATCCGGACCGGTGACAGCGCAGATACAATATCTGCCGCCCTTACTCTCAGCGAAACAGCCCACATCCGCCCACACACGGGCCGTTTCGATCAGGATCTCCGCTCCCTTCTGCTTCAGGTAATCAACATCTCCGGTTGCCTGAATATACAGCGATAAGGCATAGGCAATATCCGCATTGATATGGTACTGCGCGGTCCCCAGCGGATAATAGGTGGATGCCTCCTCGCCATTGATCGTTCTCCATGGGAACAGGGCGCCCTTGTCATGCCCCAGAATCCTGGCCCTGGCACGCGCCTGGTTCAGTGTGCCATAGCGGTAATCCAGCAGTTTTCTGGAGACCTCTGGATTCAGGAACGTGAATACCGGCATGACATACATTTCCGTGTCCCAGAAATAATGCCCTTCATAGCCTTCTCCTGACAGTCCTTTTGCCCCCATGCCGGTGCGCCCGTCACGGCCTGCCGACTGAAAGATGTGAAACAGATTGAAATGCAGTCCCTGCTGGATTGCCTCACTGCCTTCTCCCTCAATTTCAATCCCGGCAATGTCCCAGAATTTGTTCAGATATTTCTTCTGACTGGACGCCAGAGACTGAAAACCGGTCTGATCGGCCTCATCCAGTGTCTTCATGACAAAGGCTTCCATGTCCTCTGCAGGCATGTCCAGGCAGGTGGTGTAGCAGATGCTTTTTTCCAGAATCACCTTCTCTCCAGGCAATGCCATCACATGGATTGCCAGATGACTCTCCAGTGCACCTGTATCATAATCGGTTTCGAAAGCCTGTCCGGTAATAATGTTATGTGAACTGCCGCAGGCCATCTGCAGCCTGCTGTTCTGCGTAATGCCCTGATAGAATAATCTGCGGTTCTCCGCGCTCATCCGGAGGGGATCCAGCTTTCGTCCAAAGGGGCCGTAGTCCACGATGGGATTGGTCTTTCTGGTATGGTTCTCCACATCCGCCTGAAGGCGCGACAGAAAGGTAAGGGAGCCTGTAAAATTCAGCGGCTCCACCTCGTAGCGTATTGCCATGATATTCTTCATGGCAAAGGAGACCAGTCTGCGGATATGAATCTGCACCTTTTTCCCGGACGGCGACGTCCACCGCAGGCTGCGTTTCAAGACGCCTTCCCTCAGGTCCAGCACCCTGGAATATGCTTCCACAGCGCCTTCATCCATACGGAATGTTTCTCCATCCAGGATCAGCTGTGTCTCCTTAAGGTTGGGAAGATTCAGCAGTGACTGACTGTTAACCGGAGACCCAAACGTCGCCTCGCCATATCGGATTTTTTCACTCTCATAGAATCCATTTACGAAATTGCCTTCAAGACCGGTATCTATATCAAAGGGGTACGCTTCTTCAAAGGTGCCGCGTGTTCCGATATAACCATTTGAAAGCGCGAAGGTTGTCTCATTCCGGTAATTATTTGCTTTATCGAAGGTTTCTTCCCTAATTTCCCATGGATTGATCGGATAGATCGGTGTGACATGCATATCTATCATCAGCTTCCCTCCCGCCTGATTTTCCAGAAAATTTCTTCGTCCTTGACAAAGGCAATCAAAAAATCTATAGCATCAGGCTCCAATGCAATGACATATTGTGACAACGCCTGATACTTCAGATTTTTCTTGCCCTGACTGCGGGTCATTTCCTCAGGCAGGGTAAATACCATCCTGTCCGACCAGGCCAAGTCCGTAGTTTCCTCCAGCCCCTCCGGACACGTAAAAACCGATGTCCCCGGTACAGGCCAGCAGTCATCCCCGGCACAGGAATGAATCAGACCGCAGTATACGTTCGGCATATACTGCTTTTCTCTCATTTCATCCAGAATTTCTATCACAAATCGGTATAACGCAGCATGATCTCCATGACGATCACATTCCGCTGTAGTCACAATGTTTTTGGGCTGCAAATTCGAAAGAACCCTTTTCAAATCCTCTTTCAGGCACATTCTGTTGTATAAGGCCGGCTTTCCAGAATAAACTCTGTGAAGTTCCGGCTTTTCCGGAATGCTGTAAGTCCATCGGCTGCAGGAAGAAGGATAAATTTTCTGTGCATCCTGCTCCTCATACAGGTGCGTCAAAAAACTCTGATCCGGTTCCATTCCTGTATCCGCATACCCCAGAATAATCAGGTGGTCAGAAGAAATACCTAACACCCGGAGACCGCGTATCGTCTCCCGAAGTCTTCCGAATCCTTTACTGAAATCTTTTGATTCGTAATCACCATTCGTAACCATAACAACCGTTAGCGGCTGTTTCATTTTCTGAAGACGGTACATCAATCCTGCCGCCATGAGGATTTCATCATCCTCATGCGGAACAATAATCACTGTACTGCCAAAATCTTTGCCTACTCTTAATTCTTCCATCCTTATCCTTTCACAGCGCCTGCTGCCACACCATCAATTATGTATCGCTGCATAAAGATATAAAAGATCATCAGCGGAGCTACTCCCAGCATCAGCATTGGGAACAATGCAGTCCAGTCTGTAGCGAACTGGCCGATATTTCTTGTAACTTCCTGAAGAATGACGTCCTTCTCTCTGCTCTGCAAAAACAGCAGCGGCGTCAGGAATTCATTCCATACATTCAGGGTAATGATAATGACAACAGTTGAAATCACAGGCTTTAACAATGGAAGCACTACTCTGAAGAAACGTCCGAACACACTGCAGCCGTCAATCGCAGCCGCCTCCTCCAACTCCTTTGGCACAGTGGATTCCACAAATTCCTTAAACAGAAAAATCGCCTGTGGCGTATTGACTGCCACATCTACCAGAATAACTGCCCAGCAGGTGTTCATCAGTCCCAGTCCCTTGACAATCTTATACAGACTGATGATATTCATCTGAAATGGAACGGTCAGGCCTGCAAGAAACAGTAGGAAAATACTCGTACCTGCCTTTGTTTTTGTTCGTGCCAGCGCATACCCGGCCATAGATCCGAATAGCACAACCAGCCCGACCGCACAAACCGTTATAAACAATGTATTTCCGAAGGCTCTTGGAAATTCCATGTTTTTCCAGGCAGTAATATAGTTTTCAAACCGGAAAACCTTGGGAAGTCCAAGGGGACTCTGGGTCGCCTCCTGCGGTGTTTTCAATGTGGTGACGATCAGATAGTAAACCGGAATGAACCAGATCACGGCAATGATGATCATGATGATTTCAGTGATGCCAAGATTTATTTTTTGTTTTCTCATTGAATTGCCTCACTCCATTTCCCCATCAGTTTCGTAACAATCGTGCTTATGATTACAACCACCACAAAGAAGCAGACGCCAAATGCAGACCCGGTATTATAAAATCCATCTGAGATTCCCTTTTGCATCATGACTGTCATTACCGTCTGCGTCGCATCTCCGGGTCCTCCTGAAGTCATGGAATATATGATGTCATACACCTTCATGCCGCCAATCAATCCGGTTACTGCCACAATGGTTACAGACGGACACATCAGTGGAAGCGTTACATGGAAAAATCGCCCGATTCCACTGGCGCCATCCATGGAAGCTGCCTCATACAATTCTTTCGGAATACTTTGAAGGTTCGCAAGAAAAATAACCATTGCCCATCCTGTCCACTGCCATATCTGTGTGAGAATCACGGAATACAGGGCGTTGCCGGCAGTGAAAAAATTATATTTTTCAAATCCAAGATGCTGCAGGATCTGATTAATCAACCCCAGGTCCGAACTGGACATCAGAAAACTCCACAAATACCCGATAATGAGCGAACTAAAAACCGCCGGAAAGAAAAAAACCGCTCGTAAAAAATTCCGGGTCTTCAGCTTTTTATTTAAAACAACCGCAAGCGGCAACCCCAGTACAATCTGTCCGGATGTCAGCAAAATGGCATAAATCACTGAATTTTTGATCGCTTTGCGCATCAGCGGTGTCTGAAATACCTTAAGGTAATTGCTGAACCCCACAAAATGGAGGTTGACCGGATGCATATCCGTATAATCGGTGAAACTGTAAAAAAAGGTACAAATGAATGGTAAAATACTAAAGATCAGATAAATGATCAGCGCAGGCGCTATAAAAGCGAAGAAATATTTTCCCAGTCCTGCAGGCTGCATTTTTTTCCTCTTTGTCATTGATTCCTCCCTGAAAAAATTACTCCGACCTGTGAAAGCCGGAGTAATGCGCCCAAATAAATTCCGCATTCTATTGAAGCAGATTCATTGACATCAGTTTCCTTTCTCAAGAAGCTCCGCTACTGCTGTATCCACATTCTTCAGCGTAGTATCCAGATCCTGTCCCAGAAGGTATGCCTGCATTTCTGTACCATACGTCTCGTGCGCACTGCTTGCACTTCCCCACTCATTCCAGGGGCAATATACGTTTCCGGCATTTAAAGCCTTGGCCGCGCTATTGTACGCCTCCGGAAGATCAAAGGTTGCACCTTCCAGATAGGAAGAACCACCTTGATTGTTCTGCCAGAAAGCTGTCTGTCCTTCAACAGTTGAGATTGCCTTCAGCACCTTGAGCGCAGCTTCCTTATTTTCAGAGGCGGAATTCACGGCAAATCCGCATCCGGGACCTCCGATCAGCCATCCGTCGCTGGCCTTTGTGCCATAGAATGGCATCATATCAATCTGAAGATCAGGATTTTTACTCATGATAGTTTCCAGATCCCATGGGCCTGAGCAGAACATAGCTGCCTTACCAGTTGCAAACTCTTCCAGTGCCTGATCATGATCAATACCGGTCATATCTGTTGTATAGATGCCTGCATCAATCATTTCTGACCATTTCTCAAGATACGGATTCCAGTTGCCTTCCATTGTGGTCTTTCCTTCGCGGTACTCCGTATTGAAATTTTCCCCCTCGGGCTGGGAGAGATATTCTGCGGTGATAAATGCCATGGAATTCTTCAGCATCGGCTCCCAGGATTTCAAACCCGCTGCCAGCGGCTTGATCCCCAGATCCTGGAATTTCTTGCAGACATCAATATATTCATCAAATGTTGTGGGAAGATCGATATTGTTTTCTTCAAACATTTCCTTGTTGAAGTAGCACCCTTCAAACCAGCTGATACCAGGCAGCGCATAAATATTCCCATCGTAGCTGTATAATCTGGTACCTGCCTCGGAATAGAGCGCACCTAGATCATTGACTTCCGTCAGATATCCCAGTTTTGCATGCTTCAAGGCTGATGCCGGTGACTCGCAGATAATATCCGGGCCTTCTCCCGCGGAAAGCTGCGTATCAACAATCGTGTCATAATTTGAGTTGTCTACAAACTGATATTCAATTTCGACATCAGGCACAGCCTTTGCAAGATAATCCAGAAGCGCCTGGACTGTGTCCTCACTGTTCCAATATGTCATTCTGATTTTTGTCTTGTCCCCGCCTGATTCTGAGGAGCCGGATTCCACCTGGTCTGCAGAAGTATCGGCTGCGGCAGCCGTGCTGTCCGCTTTTTCACTTGTCGAAGTACCGGATGATGCACTCCCGCATCCGCCCAGAATACCTGTCAGCATCGCTGCTCCAAGTAACACGCTTATCACTTTCTTCTTCATATTGTTCCCTCACTTTCTTTAATGTTCGCTCACGTTCTTTGATGGTTTTATTATATGGGCCTGGAGGAAAGGGTTAAATGAAACATTTTTTAGAAACTAATACTTTTTTTAGAAATTGAAAAAGACTGTTGTATCTTCTTTATTTCAGATACAACAGCCTTTTTCAGCTTTCCCTTGTTACACTTTTCTCGTAGGATGCCGCCTGGTTTGGATGATCTTCCAATCTGACTGTGAAGCAGAGCATACCGTTATCTGTCAGACCACTCGACAGCCCACAGGAAGGATCTGCATAATACATTCGTATTCTCTCCCGAATGTTATATATGCCGTATCCCTTTCCCGGTGTTGAGAGAATTCTCTCCACTGTTTCCACATCTAATTTTGGCCCGTTATTGCTGATCTGAAACAGCAGATATTTACCCTCTTTCCTGTAGGAGATTTCAATCAATCCCCGAATACCCTCCGGGCACTGATCAATGCCGTGACAGATTGCGTTCTCTACAATCGGCTGCAACAGGAAATTGGGCATTTCACACTCGCGACCATTCTGATCCAGATGATAAACGATATCAAACCGCCCCTCATGTGTTCTGCTTTGAATTTTCAGATATGCCTTGATATTCTCAAGCTCATTTTCTACCGTTGTAATCTGTCTGCCGCCATTTAAGGTGGTTCTGTAGAACCTTGCAACCTGTCCGGTGATCTCCGCAATTTCATCCTCCTCGGCCATGATTGCCTTCCACTTAATGCTCGACAAGCAATTATACAGAAAATGCGGATTGATCATAGCCTGCAGGGCCTTCAACTCCTCAGCGCGTTTTTCCATTCCAAGCTGATACATTTCTTCAATCATCTTCTGAATGCGTCTGCTCATCTCGACAAAGCTTGCCTCAACGACACCAATCTCGTCAGTTGCTTCTGTATCAAGCTTCACGTTGAAGTCTCCACGGCTCACCTGCTCTGCCGCCTCTTTCAGTCGAAGAATTCTGGCACTTAGCGCTCTGGTCATCATTGTGATTAGGATCAGTACGGCTATCAGGCATATCCCCATGATCTTAAAGGTTGTTGCAAGAATCTTATTCATCTGCGCAGTTATAACAGCTTTGTCCAGATAATAAAAGATCTGCCATCCATTCGTCAGGGGTTCTGAGACAAATAAAAGATAATCATCTGTTTCGTAGAAGCCTTCCTGCTTTCCCTTCTGCAACTCTGTACGGATTTCATTGGTCAGATTTTTACTTTCTGCAGCTTTCTCGCCGATGATATTTTTCTCTCCATCCGTCAGCAACACTCCATTGTGAAAATAGTCAGACTGAAAAATCGGATCAATGATCTGATCCGGATAGACCTCTAATTTCATAATGCCGATTGGTTCTGAAGAACTCTCCGCGTCAAGAAGGGCCCGAATCGCGTACATGCTTCCATCTTCATAAAACCAATGTGTTCGAAAATCCATCCCTTCTGTCCTATACCAGTCATCATATCCGTTATTGCTCATGGGAAAAAGAAAGCTGCCAACCGCGTGACTGATGTAAGGTGAATAGATCTGAATTCCCTTGATATTGTCATCGCTGGTGATGAAATACCAGAAAGTCGGTTCCACTGAGTCTGTGAGTACCTGTGCAAGATCCATTTCATTTTTTCCGCCATTTTGCAGTTTTTCGCGAAAGCCGGCATTATACGAAAGATATTTGATATTGTCATTTTCCCGTTCTATGCTGCTATTGATGCTATACATCATAGAAGAAGTATTCTCGCGGATCGTCTGACGCATCTGTTCCAGCAGACTGGTTCTGGAGGTATAATACGAATAAAGTCCGAGACACAAAACAGGCAGAACTCCAAGAATCAGATAACTGATCACAAGCTTTGCACGAATGGAAATTCTGCCCATAACCCTCTGAAAATATCTCCTCATAACCTCTCCCTGAACTGTTTTGGGGTTAATCCGTAGTAATTTTTAAACAAGCGATTGAAGTACGATTGATTTTCATATCCACATGCACGCCCTACCTGAACAATTTTCATGTCCATATTCTCAAGATACTTTCTCGCCTTTTCCATCTTGACATCCGTAATATATTTAACCAGTGTCTGTCCTGTTTCCTGTTTGAAGATATAGCTTACATAAGCCGGCGCCATATGCACTTGTCTGGCAACCTCATCCAGACCCAGCTCCTTATGATAATCCCTTTCAACAATAGCCTTGATCTTCAGGATTATTTCCGAATCGTTCTGTTCAAACTGCATGCCGCTAAGCATCTTATCTATGATCTGTTCATATGCCTCAATAATCTGGCCGGCTTTCCTGGCATGAAAGAGGGACTCCGCAGCTTCCAGTACTTCTTCTGTTTCCATGCCCGGTACCTTGTCATAAATAGCTTTTAAGACCGTATAGAGCAGATTCTGAACATATAGCCTGCTGACAGATCCTGTCTTCCAGATTGTCTGTATAAATTTCTGATTTTCCTTCCTGATAATATTCGGGTTTTGAGAATCCAGGGCCGTAATAAGCTGTCTTCTTGTAAACTCGATCTCCTGCACATAATGCTCAGCCTTATCAAGATACTGGTCCATATACACGATCTGATTGCCATAACCGAATATATCTCTTTTAACATCGGCGATTTTTTTTACCTGTTCTGTTATACTGTCGACAGAACGAATGATCGGACTGGCAAAAAGGATGAACGCATCATCGCGATTTTGTGACAGGGCATTTACGAATTTCTGAATTCTTTCCGGGAACGTCCGGCTCCTGCAGAATTCCTGAGAGCGGATCAGCACACAGGCTTCGTTCGGAAATAATTCCACACAATCAATCTCATCACCCAGATGTTTTACCGCAGACAACCGAAACTGCTCGTCATGCTCTTCGAAAAAATTATGATCAAACTCCAGATTTACAAACCGCGCCACACTATTTTCCGAAAACAGTTCCTGCATCTCTCTCTTTTCATTTTCATCATGAACTTGTTTTCCTGAGAAAATATCATACAGCATATCCTGCCGTTTCATTTCCTTCTGATGGTCTGATTCCTCCAATGACAGCATGACATTTTCCATCAGATCCCGAAACTCAGAAACCTCAATAGGCTTTAACAGATACCGCAACGCGTGCATTTCCACAGCCTGCTTTGCATATTCAAACTCCGCATAGGCACTGAAAATGATAATACGAATGTTCTGATCTTTTTCCCGGACGATTTTCGCAAGTTCCAGCCCACTCATTCCAGGCATCTTCACATCCGTAAACAATATGTCTATCTTTTCAGACGCCAGGATATCCAGCGCCTCCCTACCGCAGGTAGCCTGTAAAATTTCCAGAGGATATTGGTACTTATGAATCAGAAAGCTGATTCCTTCTCTTTCGTCCCGTTCATCATCTACTAATAAAATCTTCATATCTGGCGAATTTCCTTCTCTGATGTATCACTTTCGCAATTCTTCGCTAAATATCTGTGTAGTCTTATTGAGCTTGTAAGCAGAAAGTAAAGGGTGATAACGTACATACCGAAACCACCATACATTGCACCTGCTGACCTTCTCGATAATATTTTCCTTATGACAACGCGCAGGCAACACTTTACCGTGACAAAGTGTCAGGCTCTCTGTCACATGGCTCCTTGTTACATAGGCAACGCTTTACTGTGACAGAGTGCCTGGCTCCTTGTCACATTGCAAGTACAATCTGTACCTTTCTCTTCTGCATGGATGCAAGAATGTCTGCCCCCGGCATTTGTTCGGTGATAAGGTATTCCGGCTCATTCTGATCAAGCTTATTCTGGTCAAAGAGCGCTATGGCCCCTTCTCTGCTGAATTTCTGACTTTCTGCCAGCATGACTGTTGTCTCGGCATGTTCGGCCATGGTCCGGATCACTTCTGCCTTCAGAAGGCTGTCACCTGTGAAGCCTCCTGCTGTGGTATATCCGTCTGTTCCGGAGAAAAAATATTTTGCATGGAAGGCTGCCAGTGATGCTCTGGCCACCGGCCCTACCATGCACTCCGATTCAGGAAGATAATCCCCGCCGGTCAGTATGATACGCATGCGGGATATCGGAGGTCTGTCTGTCTGCTGTGTGACATAGCCTGCGAGAAACAGGGAATTGGTAATGACGGTAACGCTTTTTCCAGTCTTTGCAAGAGCGTCTGCGAGCAGAACGCAGGAGGAACCGGACTCGATCAGAATGGTGTCTCCATCATGGATCCAGGATGCCGCTTTCCGGGCGATCTGCTGCTTGGCGAGATAATTTTCCGCAAGTCTGGCTGTCATGACCGTATCCTCATTCAGAACAGCGCAGCCCCTTTCCCGTTTTAAAAGCCGCCTCTGTTCGAGTGCAGTAAGGTCCTTACGGATTGTGACAAGGGAGATGCCTGTGGCTGCAGAAAGTTCATCCACAGAAATCTTTTTCTTCTTGTTCAGAATTTCAAGGATCTGATTTTGTCTAGCTTCTACTTTTCCCATCATCATCTTTCCCCGCGGCTATATGCACTCACATCCTTCTGCCAGTGCTCAGAATTATTCCATACTGCTCAACTCTATCATTTTTCCTGATCAAAGCTTATGCTTCATTCCCTCACGCCTGTCCTCATGCTTTACCTGCTTGGCCAGTACCTGCTCATACATGAAGCGCATCCAGTCGATCATAAACGGGCGTAAGCGCATGATAGCAATCGTCAAAAACCGGTTTGATCTTCTGATAAAGTGCATGATGCTCCATAACCGGCGCATATGTCTGGTCTGCATGAAGAAAGTGTCTGACTGCCTGAAAATCCGGATAAACACCGATGCCTACGCCTGCGATCACCGCTGCGGCTATGGATGTTGCCGTTCCCGCGTGGTCCGGTGTAGTAAGTGGCAGACCGAAAACATCCGCCAGAACCTGGCAGACTGCCTGTCCCTTCGCGCCGCCACCGGTGAGAGTCATCCGATCTACCGGGATTTTTTTCCGGTAGGCATCCAGAATAAGGTCCAGGTTAAAGCCGATTCCTTCAATCACAGCGCGCAGATAGTCCTGCCGGGTCTGCTCCATGCGCATGCCG
>JBJEMO010000258.1:0-3917 GCA_051879715.1 Bilifractor sp. | reverse complement strand
AATGATAATCCCGTTTCATCACACAGGCAAAGATATCATAGACACTGGTATACCCACAGTCCTCAATATAACCGGCCACATGCTCGGGATTTTCTCCTGCTGTCATCATGACAGTGGCTCCGCCCATGGAAATACCATGGAGAATGATCCTTGCCTCCGGGTCCCGGTTTACGATCCACCGGATCCATTTCAGAATATCCTCCTTATCAAGCCATCCCATGCCGATATATCTGCCTTCGCTTTTCCCGTGTCCTCTGTCGTACGGCAAAAGCACATGATACCCTTTTTCACAGAAAGCGGCTCCGTAGGGAAGCATAAATTTATGACTGTCCTTGTAGCCGTGAATGGAAATGATCCAGTCATGGCTTCCTTTATCCGAAAGCCGATATTTCGCCTGCAACTTTAATCCGTCATAGCTTGTAATCTCCGCATCCGACATTTCTTTTTCAAATTCCGCCCCGCCCTTGTCAAGCTCTTTCTTACTGAAAGGTGATGTCAGGATATTCCGGATAAAGACAAGGCTTACCAGCACCGTAAGCAGTGCCAGAACGAAAAGAACAATAAATATCATTACAATCACTTTCAAACGATCATCTCCTAAAGTTATGTCATATGTCTAAATTATAACATTTTTCCAAACTCATTCAAGCCTCTGCCTTTCCTTCGTGCCCTCCGTCTTTCTTTACAAAATATCCGATACCTTCCATCTGTTCTCATAAGCATTGTAAAAAAGCCGGATTTTCTTTTCCCTGTCAAAAACAACAATTTTACACTCAAACTGCCACATATGATTTGCCGCCTTGATACCGTTTGGCATTGTGCAGTCCCCATAATGCGTCAGATCCTTATATGCCTGTATCTGGTATGCCTGATACTCTCCGTCGTCATCCATGATCCTGATTTTGATCGGAATGATCGTTCCATCCCGCCTGTGCTGACAGATCACATCCGCCAGTCTGTCTTTTTCCGCAATATTACCCATTCTCTTTTCCTTCTCTCTATCTGGTATCAACCATTATAGAACATTTGTTCTGTTTTTGAAAGAGGTAATATTTCACAAACTTACCATATGCAAACATACGTTCTATGTGTTATAATTCTTAAGGAAAGTATCATATTCAGAGCAGAAAGAAAGAACAGCTTATACAAAAGATAAAGCTGCTCTGAATGTGATTCTTTCCAATTGTACCAGACCGCGGACTTTTAGCCGGTAACTGTATGGGGATAGTATTCCTCCAGGAAACTAAAAATTGAACTTTGGAGAGAAAAAGATTGAAAACTCGGGCCTGCATTTTCAGATTTCTGTATTTCTGAGCATGCTTCGCAGACCTTCCGGCGGGAGGCCTGAAAAAGAACAGTATTAGCGAAACGAAATTTATGGGGAAGGAGCATAGCACCTTCCGAGCTGTTTCATGGCGGCATGTCCACACACAGGGCACAGACAGATATCAAACTTCCAGACAGCTTTTAACAGCTCTGCCATGGACAATCCGGCATAACGCTGCCGGAAGCGCTGCCCTCCCTGAAGTTTAAAGATAATCTTCAGGTTCTGCGTCTTCATGCGGTTATTCAGGAAGCCGTAATAACGGATTTTCTGGAAACCGGAAGGCAGCACATGCATCAGATAACGGCGAATGAATTCCGTGTTCTGCAGAGTAATACAGCGTCTGGGGTCACCCGGCTTTCTGCCTCTGGCAGAAAACGTTACGGTATCCGGAGCCACAGCAAGAATCCTGCTGTTAGAAATGGCAATCCTGTGGGTATAACGCCCGAGATATTCAATGGCATTGCCAAAGCCGTTAAAGGTCTCCTTTATGTAGGGACACCAGTCCTTTTCGTAAAGCCGGTTCTTCCACTTTTTCCAGACGGAAGAATCCTTAAGTGCTTCACAGGCAGAAGAAAATACAAGTGAGCCGCTCTGATACAGGGAAGTCAGATGTGCCATGAATTTCCCCTTAAACTTATCCCGCAGAACCATGACCGGGATAAAAAAACTGCCGGAAGATTTCCGGAGCTGCTGACATTTAGTAAGCCCGCCGCCGGAAACAATGCAGTGCATGTGCACATGGTAATCGAGTTCCTGGTTCCAAGTGTGGAGAACCTGGATAATTCCGGGAGTTGCCCCGAGATACTTTCTGTCAGCAGACAATTCGAGAAGTGTTTGAGCACAGCAGCTGTGAAAGAGGCTGTAGAGCAGCTTCTGGTTGCAGTAAATGAGGGGATTCAATTCATGAGGAAGAGTGAATACTACATGAAAGTAAGGGGAATCGATCACCTCAGCCCTGCGTTTATCCACCCAGATTTCCTTAAGAACAGCCTGGCAGTTGGGACAGTTGCGGTTACGGCAGGAATTGTTATGAATCTCCATGTGTCCACAGTCACTGCACCGGCTTACATTACAGCCGAGTTTTGCAGATTTGCAGTTTAGAATGGCATGGGAAGCTTTCTGCTGGGCCACAGACTGGAAATGTCCGGAAGCACAGAAATCCCCATAGGAATGGCGCCATATCTGCCGGATAGGGGAATTACTCATGATCCGTTCCTCCCATCAGGTCAAAAGGGCTGACAGCCTTACCGATACCATTAGAAGCAAGATGCACGTAAATGGTGGTGGAGTGCAGGGATTTATGCCCAAGGAGAGCCTTGATGGTAAGCAGGTCGGTACCATTCTCGTAAAGATGGGTGCCGAAGGCATGGCGGAAGGAATGGCAGGTCAGACGGTGTGGCCAGCCAAGCCTCTCCTCGTGGGCATGGATATGTCTGGAGAGATAGAAGGTGTCGATGGGCTCGTCAGCACCATGCTGTTTTGGAAAGAGCCAGTTTGTGGGTCTGTTGTAAGCAAACCAGTACTGGGTCAGGATGGCAAGAGCTTCTTTTGAAAGGATTGCATAACGGTCTGAACGGTTTTTGCCGTGGGAGATATGGATTCTCATGCGGGAACGTTCAATATCCTGATATTTCAGATGGCATACTTCACCGATACGCAGGCCGGAAGAATACATGAGTGCGACCATCGCCTTCTGCTTCAGATCAGGAATGGAGGAGATGAAAGTCCTGACTTCCTCCTGGGAAGGGACAAAAGGAAGATATTCATCAAATCTGCGCATGGGAAGCTGGGTATCGTCCCAGGGCTTATGCAGGACATATAAGGTAAAGAAGCGGAGCTGTGAAATGGCACAGTTGATGGTGCGGTCAGAAAGGTTTCTGGAATGCTGCAGCCATCTGATGTAATCACGGAGCTCCTCCCAGGAAACATCTTCAGGAAGCTTGTGGAGAATGTCTGTGAGATAATCCAGGTATGCCCGGATGTAGGTGCAGTAGTTTTTCAAGGTGTGGTCAGCCAGACCACGGAGGGAGATCATCTCCCTGAAAGAATCTAAATATTTGTCCATAATGGAACCTCCTTAGTAATGAAACATGTGTGAGAGCCAACAAAAGCAACCATTACTGGAGGCGGACGAATAAAAAAACAGGATATGTAGTTGTTGAGATTAAAAATCCATGGTAAAGTAAACATAGCAGTTGTTGTAGTTGTGTTTCAGTTAAGATAGGGGTATCTCAACAATAAAACATAAATGCAAAAACTGCTACTTTTTTTAGAAAGCAGAAAATAAATGTACCTGGGCTAGCCACCGCGCTAGCGGTTTGGTACAATAGATGAGAGTTATTGAGGACTCATGGGGAAAATACAATCAGGAAACGAGGTAAGTGCGATGCAGCAAAACAACAGGAAAATGATCAACGGAAAAAGTATTATACTGGGAACCTGCTATTATCCGGAGCAGTGGGACAAAAAGCTCTGGGCTGAGGATCTTGACAGGATGCTGTCGGCAGGAATACAAGTAGTTCGTGTTGCGGAATTTGCGTGGAACAAGTTTGAACCGAGAGAAGGAGAATATGATTTTACTTTTTTTGAT
>JBJEMO010000257.1:0-3949 GCA_051879715.1 Bilifractor sp. | reverse complement strand
AGGTCCTCAAGGTCCATGACAAACTCATTGAGCCACAGCGTCGCCCGCTTGCCCAGCGTTGTGGGCTGTGCCGGCTGGAAATGCGTGAAGGCAAGGCAGGGCTGATTTTTTTCCTTGTCTGCGAATTTTGCGAGCTCGCTGATGACATTGACCAGCTTCTTGCGGATCAGCTTCAGCGCCTCATTCATAATGATAATATCTGTATTGTCACCAACGTAGCAGGATGTTGCTCCAAGATGGATGATTCCCTTGGCCTTCGGGCACTGTACACCGTAAGCATAGACATGAGACATGACATCGTGACGTACTTCCTTTTCCCTTGCTCTTGCCACATCATAATTGATGTCCGTGACATGGGCCTTCATTTCATCGATCTGCTCCTGTGTGATCGGAAGTCCCAGCTCCTTTTCTGTCTCTGCCAGGGCAATCCATAATCTTCTCCAGGTCGAGAACTTGAAATCCTGAGAAAAAATATACTGCATCTCCTTGCTTGCATATCGCTCGGAGAGCGGGCTGCTGTAACGATCTGTTCTGCTCATATGCTTTACGTTTCCTTCCTGCCACCTGTTCTGTGACTATAACCCGGACAATACCGCCATGTACTTAACGCAATCATGCATGTACATGTATCATATGCCTTTCCTGTCCGGTTTCCGAAGAGCTTTTTATATGCTGTATGAAACAGCAAACAGCGCAACCGGCACCGTTATATACAGGCACAGTTGCGCTATCATTATAGGGCATTCATGTTGTAAAAGCAACGCCAAGGTGCCAAATCCGTCCTTTTCGATCCGGTCTCACTGCGCGTTGTTGTAGCCTGCGAGGAACTGCCTCGTCCTGTCGTGGGTCGGATGCTCGAATACGTCATCCGGTGCTCCTTTTTCAAGGATAACGCCATTATCCATGAATATGACCTGGTCCGCCACGTCATGGGCGAACTTCATCTCGTGGGTCACGATGATCATGGTCGTGTGATTATCTGCCAGCTCACGAATGACACGCAGAACCTCACCGGTCAGCTCGGGGTCCAGCGCGGAGGTCGGCTCATCGAAGCAGAGGATATCCGGCTGCAGGGCAAGGGCTCTTGCAATAGCCACACGCTGCTGCTGTCCTCCGGAGAGCTGATGCGGATAATTGTCCTTTCTGTTTGAGAGCCCCATCTGCTCCAGAAGCTCACAGGCGCGCGCCTCGATCTCCCCGAAGTCGGCTTTTTTGCCTCCTGTCTGGGCATTCAGTTTCGGCGCCAGCATTACATTTTCAAGAGCCGTATACTGCGGAAACAGATTGAAGGACTGGAATACCAGTCCAAAATGCAGACGCTTCTTGCGGATCTCCGCTTCTGACTCCTTCTTTGTTTTCGCGCCATCAAAGAGCACCTCGTCACGGATCCGGATCTCTCCCTTGTCCGGGCGCTCCAGAAAATTCAGGCAGCGCAGCAGCGTCGTCTTGCCGCTGCCGGAAGAACCGATGATGGAGAGTGCCTGCCCCTTTTCCATGGAAAAACTGATATCCTTGAGAACCTCGGTGTCTCCGAAGCTCTTCTGTATATTGCGAACCTCAAGCAGAGCCATGTTGCAGCTGCCCCCTTTTCTATAATTGCAGATGCCGCGGATACATGATACATTGCGAACGCAGCAATATAACGAAACAATCAATGCCTGCGCCGTGTGCAGCCCTGTGTATGCCGCACCATCCCGGATAAAACCATCTGGAGATTCAGAAAAATCATCTGAAAATTTACTGGAAATAACTGAGCCGCTTCTCAATATAATGGAAGAGCCATGTGAGCAGCGCACTGAAGATCAGATAGAACGCACCAGTGTAGAACAGCGGCCATATAATGCCGGCGCTCTTGATGTAAGCCTGTCCGGCCCAGATCACCTCGTACACGGCAATCACCCTGGCAAGAGAGGTATCCTTGACCAGCGTGATGATTTCATTGGAGATCGGCGGAACGATGCGCTTGATTACCTGCAGCAGCACAACCTTGCGGAAGATCTGTCCCCTGGTCATGCCAAGCACCTCACCGGCTTCATACTGCCCCACCGGAATCGACTGGATGCCGCCGCGGTAAATTACGGAAAAATAGCACGCATAGTTGATCACAAACGCCACAAGGGCCGCTATGAAACGGCCGCCATCACCTGCTCCCCAGATATTATTCTTCATCAGAATGCCGGGGCCGTAGTAGATGATCAGCAGCTGCAGCAGCAGCGGTGTGCCACGGACAATCCAGATCAGGAAGTTAATGGGTACATTGATAATCTTCAGCTTGCTCATCGATCCGAAGCTGATCAGTAAACCTAGCGGCAGCGCAAAAACAAGCGTCAGCACAAACAGCTTCAAGGTGACGAGAAAGCCCTCGAGCAGGGACATTGTAACTTCAGCAAACATAGACGGTTCCCCCGGATTCTGACAGACATTACGAAACTGCCACACAAATCCTGTGTACCTGCGGAAGAACATCCGCATACACACAGGCTGATGTGACAGTCTGCATACTCATTCAATGCTCATACTGACTGGCTGCTATATCTCCCTATGTAACTGCGATCTTTCCGCAGCTGCAATCTTTTCGTGGAAAAAGCAGCCATTGCGTTGAAATACTTTTGCTTTCGGCGTTTTCGCGAGTGAATATGACGTATGAGGCAAGGTTGTAAAAACAATATTGTGTGAAGCAGCATCACACAAAACAGTTACTTCTGCTCAATCAGCGCGTCCTGTACGCCATACTTCTCAGCGATGGTCTTCATGGTTCCATCCTGATAGAGCTTTACGAACTCCTGATTGATATAATCGGCAAGATCTGAACCCTTACGGCATCCAACGCCGTACTTCTCGGTTGTCAGCTCTACGGTATGGGTCAGATTCTCATAGCTGGTACCTTTGCCAATCATTGCGCCTGCCATCAGCAGGTCGATGATACTGGCATCGGAAGTCCCTGCAGAAACCTCCATCAGTGTATCCGCCTGGGAGGTCATGGATGTGTAATTGAGATTGTTTTCCTTCGCGGCTTCCTCACCTGCAGAGCCAGCTTCAACAGCAAAGGAAAGATCCTTCAGGGAGTCCACGGTCTGATACTTGTCAGCCTTATCTGAAGGAACAACCACCACCTGGGCATTATTCAGATATGCATTTGTGCAGGCCATAGACTTTGTAACCTCATCGGTAAGCGTCATGCCGTTCCATACGCAGTCAATGCTCTTATTGTCAAGCTCCAGGATCTTGTTGTCCCAGTCGATCTCAACAAACTTCACATCAACACCGAGGTCCTTGCCAACCTCACGGGCCAGATCCGCATCAAAGCCGATCCAGTCGTCGGAGCCATCCTCCTTATAGTCCATCGGAGCAAAATCCGTGATTCCCACAATCAGACTTCCCTTACCCTTGATGTAATCCACATCACTGTCTCCAGATGCCGATGCAGAAGCAACGGTCTGTGATCCTGACGCAACAGAATCTGCTGCACCGGATGCAGAAGATGACTTGGAGGAAGAAGCAGAACTGCCGCATCCGGCCATAGTCAGAACCATTGCCGCAGCAAGTAAACTTCCGATAATTTTCTTTTTCATGATCCATTCTCCCTTTCCCGGATACTCTCTTATATACTGTATACCCGGTTTCCTGTATTTTCTGTTTCGTATGGCATTTACGTATTTGGATCGTATGTGGATACAGATGAACACCCATCCTTGCGAAACCGCCTGCATATGAGAAATAATATCCACACATACGTGCGCAGCCGAAGTCCCGCCCGGGATTATTCACTGTAGCACCGAATCATCACGTTCTAACTTTACCATACTAAAATTTAAAAACGCAGGGTTATGGTATCATAGGGGTTAAATGGGTGTCAAGGGGAACCTTACCGTTTTGTTAAGACTTGTTGTTGCAAGGTTACTGTTCAGAGGCAATGTCATTTAGTTTAGAGATGAAAACCAGTCTATGT
>JBJEMO010000256.1:0-27151 GCA_051879715.1 Bilifractor sp. | reverse complement strand
CTTGGTGATGAAATTTTGCGTTGTTCAGAAAAAGTCAACTGTCTGAGCTGCACAAATGCAGCGAGTTTTGACTTTTTCTGAACGACTTTAGCAAAATTGAAGAACCATAGTACTTCTTGCTTGTCGAAACCGTGAGAATTTCAAAACAATTTCTTGAGAACACGTCTTTGACCCTGACATCAAGATACTTGATCTGCCAGGTAAGGCATTTCTCATGCAATCCTCTGAAGTGCGTATTACGAAAGCATCTTGTACTTTCCCCGTATAAATAGTATAATGACTGTATGTTGATTTCTAAATGATTTCGTTGTTTTTTGTGGAGATTGGAAATGGCAGAAAAAAAGGCAATTAACAGAGCGGCCATTGTTGAGAAATACAGCGGACTTGCCGTTGCGACAATCGAATTCGACCTCATGGTGCCGAGCCTTGCAGCGCTCGATGCCGCGGCAAAGACTGCTGATATTCAGATAGAAGCGGTTGAGAGAAACCGTCTTGTAGCCGGCGTATGCGTAAAGATGCGCGGGCGCCTGTCCGAGCTGCGCGAAGCACTGGACGCCGCTGAGAAAGCCGGAGAAGCCGCAGGCGGAAAGCTGCTGACGAAGAACCTGATTCCGGCACCGACCCTCGATACCGAGCGGGCTGTTGTCGAGACCATGTATACCTGATCTGGAAGAGGAGGAGTACGCTATGGCATATGGAGCATATGGACTTGTGGAAGTCCGGGGACGCGCAAACGGCGTAAGAGTTCTGGACCAGATGTGCAAGGCCGCTGCCGTTACCTTTGAAACGGAGAATACAAGAAACGGTGGTCACGACACCATCGTCGTAGGCGGTGACATCTCTGCCTGCAAGGCAGCAGTGGAAAGTGTCGTCGAGAACCCGCCCTGCCCGATTCTTTCGAGCTGGGTCATTACCGGACCATCCGAGGAATTTGTAAAAGTCATGGATGAATGGAAGGCTGGCTTACGATAAAGCCGATAAGGTCTGCGTTGCAGCCAAAATCCATACGAAAATGAAGTATATGAAAGTGCCTGTGCATACAGCTTAATACGCTGTCTGCTCAGGCACTTTTGGGTTTGCAATATTTTTCTTCAAAAAAGCTGTAAAAATAGATTGTCAGATTTATATCTCTAATTAGTTACACTTTCATGAGCCTATTTCTATAGTCTTTTTACATTTTCATGAGGATATTTTCTGCAGACCATAACATTTTCATGTTTCCCGCGGTCTCTCCCTATGCTACACCAACTCCTGATAAGACAAAAATGAGCACCCGCTTTCACGGGTGCCCTGCATTTCACGACTCTTATCTTGCCTTTGCTTTGTCCAGAAATTTATCATTCACTATGATAAAGCGCTCGTGAGTTCCCTCAGCGATCTTGCCAGCCTCGTCGAACACATTAACGGAAAAGACCAGTCTTCTCCGATCGATCTGCACAAGCTCTGTCTCACAGCGGACGGTCCGTCCGACACAGGTAGGCGCTATATGAGATACGTCCAGCTTCGTTCCGACCGTTCCCTGTCCTTCCTCCAGTTCTCCTGCCACACTCTTCCAGGCAGTTTCCTCCACCAGTGCCAGCATAGCTGGCGTAGCATACACAGGAAGCTCGCCGCTGCCAATCTCTTTTGCCGTCAGCTGCTTCGTCACAACTGCCTCCTGAGTTCCCTTCATTCCAATTTTAAGCACTTTAATACCTCCAGTTGCTGCTTATATTATCGCAAAATTCCAAAACACTTTTCTGTGTTCCATTATTATAACGCACAAATTTCTGCTAAAACAGGAAAATTTCTTCAGTTGGAAGCTGCGCCAGTAAAAGAGGTTTTCTCAGCAATTGTCATCTCTGCGTTCTATGTCAAGTGCCGATTTCGTTACATGCTGAAATTTTCTCGCACTATCAATTGATAGAAAAATATGGAAAGCTACTTTTAAGCGATCAGAAACAAATGCTTTCCCAGGTATTATACGAAAACGCTACGTTAATCCATCAAAAAACAAATGCGTTAACATAGGACACCTGTAAAAGAGGAGAAATATAAAATATGAAAATTACCACAATGAAATCCGCCGGACTTTTCCTTACGATTACACTCGCTCTAAGTACAGTTTTGCCCGGCTGCGGCACGCCTTCTTCCGCAACATCTTCTGCCGGAACATCTTCTTCTACGCCGTCCTCTGCCATATCTTCTTTGGCACCATCCGTAACGTCTTCTTTGATGTCTTCCGCAACCTCTTCATCTGCGACAACTTCCGCCGCATCTTTATCTGCAGGATCCTCTTCCGAAATAACCGAAATCACCGCAGGTGTTCTTGAGGATGAAAATTTCGGCAGTGTCATGATCGACCTTTCGCTGGACGAATTCAACAACGCAGGCTTTTCATTTGGTGATTCTGTGGACGTGATCTTTGACAACGGCTTTAAGCTGGAAGACATTCCCTATTATGATGGGTATTATGCACGCCGGGGTGAAGCGCAGATCGCCGGATATCCGGGGTATGATCATCCCTATATAGCACGCACCTCATCCGGTTCGATGTGGGAGGAAGCAGGTGCCACGAATCGCAGCAAGGTAACCGTCAGACTTCGGGAAAAGGGAAAATATCTGGTAACCGAAGAATCCTTCAGCATGCAGTACACCAACGACCGGAAGGATTATGACAGCGACGAGGTATTTGCAAACTTCCGCACCTTTGCCGCCGGAGACATGAAGCAGAATCTCTTCTACCGCTCCGCCTCACCGATAGACAATGAATATAACAGGGCGGAATACGCCAGCTCCTTGGGAGAACAGGCAGGAATCCGTTTTGTCCTGAACCTTTCCGATAATAATGAAGAATATAAGAAATACATCAGCCAGGATAACTTCTCCACCATCTGGTACCAGAACCTGTATCAGGATGGAAAGGTACAGCTCCTGGACCTCTCAGCAGACTATGGTTCCGATGCCTTTCAGAAAAACCTCTCAGAGTCTCTTTACGCTATGACGAAGTCAGACGGTCCGGTCCTGATTCACTGCGTGGAGGGCAAAGACCGCACCGGCTTTGCCTGCGCTCTGATCATGGCGCTGGCAGGGGCCTCCTGTGATGACATTCTGAATGACTACATGATCACCTATGCCAACTACTATGGCATCACAGAGACGTCTTCACCGGACAAATACAACGCCATCGAACAATCCAAGGGCTATGACATCCTGCTCTACATTCTGCACCAGAGCAATCCGGACGCAGCCGACAAAGACCTGCAGAATGCCAGCTTCCTGGAAGGTGCAGAAGCATACCTGAGAAACGGAGGACTTGACGATTTCCAAATCAAAGAGGTGGAAGCTTTTATACAGAAGTAATAAATACCTTTGGAATACAATACAAAAGTCTGCCACCGTATACGCGGAGGCAGACCTGCCGATAAAGGAAAAACATGATTATGCTGATCGTCATTTTACTGACGGATCTTACTTTTAATGAGCTTTTTGAGCTTTTACTGATCAGGATGGTGCCTGATTATTCCAGATGATAAATCTCCTCCATATCGGACCAGAATTCTCCTTCCTTTCGGTCCTCGAGCGGCTGCATCAGCGGCTTTACATGGTCCCACCAGTTCTGTGTTGCGGGATCTGCTGCCATTTTTGCCATATCTGCCTCATAATCATCTCCGTCATACTCAAAGTATGTAAACAGATAATCCCCCCTGGAAAAAATCGAATAGTTCTTCAAATGGCATTTCTTGATCATCTCATTAACGCCAGGAAACGGATTCTTATGATATTTCTTATATTGCTCCAGATCCTCCGGTCTGATCCGGATCATCTGTCCAAATCTTCTGATCATCTCAGGTTCCTTCCTTTCAAGCCATGCCGATTACTTATGAAATCATGCTCATCTTCAATAAATCTTGGTAGCCTCATCAAACAGAGCCTTTACATTTCTCGGAGGTACGTCAGGCTGCAGTCCCTCATGGCTTGGGGAAATGATCAGACCGGTCGGGAAGAGCTCGCGAAGCTCCTTTACCTTAGCCTGCACTTCTTCAGGTGTTCCCATCGGAAGCAGCTGCTGTGTATCCACGCCTCCGCAGAAGGACACTTTTCCATCGAATTTTTCCTTGAGATTTCTGGCATCCATGCCTGCGGCAAGCGCCTGAATCGGATGAATGGCATCTACACCGGCATCAATCAGCAGTGGTATCGCGTCTACGATAGAACCACATGAATGATAAATGATCTTTACACCATACGCATGCGCCTGGTCGATCAGTTTTTTTGCCCCAGGAATGATGAATTCCTTAATGATCGACGGGCTGACCATAAGCCCTCTCTGGCTTCCCATGTCATCACCGATGAGCATGGCATGTACCTTACCCTTGGTTGCTTCCAGGAAGATTTTCTGTGCTTTCAGATAGAAATCCACGATATGATCATCTACATAATGCACCATCTCGGGATCCTCAATCATATTCATCAGACAGGTCTGCATGCCAAAGGCTGCACAGGTATCCTGGAAATGGCAGGCCCACATCAGCGCAAAGACCGTCTTGTCGTCCGGTGCCTCATCAACTACACGCTTGCACTCCTCTACACTGATATATTTCTCCGGGTCCGGCCATGGGAAATTAACCGCCTTGACATCATCCAGGTCCTCACAGTGCGCAAAGCATCCATCCGCCGTCAATGTACGATGCTCTGTGTCAACATTGCTTCCATTCATATACCAGTCAAAGGCCGCAAAAATGGCCGAGCAATGCGGAGAATGATAGGGAATATCAACTGCGTAAAAATCATCGCCGCACACCTTCTTCAGTTCATTTACATTATCTACTCCATAGAATTTACACAGTCCCGGAATTGCGTCGAGTGTAGGATCTCCAAGCCAGCACGCCGGACGATCCACTGGTCTTCTCTCGATAGTTGCATAGAATCTCTCAATACTGTTCATTTCACATTCCTCCTGAATCCATTACCCTTGTTTTTCCTTAAATCAATGACTTTTCCTTAAATCAATGACTCAGGCATACGTTCCATCTTATAAATCACCAGATTCAGCATCTCTGATATTTCTTAAATAGCAATGCCTTGCGGCTGTAATACTCCATGATTGCAATGTCTATGTGTGCAGTGCCTTACGCTTTTTTCTCCGCTTCCTTTTTTCCCGCATGCACAGGCTCCTTGACCTGGAAAATGCCATTTGCAAGCTTTGTACTGAGAATCAATACGATCAGCAGCATGCCGCCCCAGATCAGACTTGCATAATAGGTGTTCAACTGTGCGAACATATTTACACCAGAGGCAATAATCTGAATGATAATCGTAGCAAACAACAGATCAGAGATCTTTCCCATGCCTCCATCAGGCAGAATACCTGCCAGAACCAGGATCAGAATTACACGCATCACATAAGAAGAACCATAGTCAGCTTTAGCGGAAGCCATGGTGGATACCATAATCAGACTCCCAACACCAGAAATCAGCGCCGTAAGCATAAAAGTAATGATCACAAGCCTGTCTGTATTGATCCCAGAATATCGAACCGCTTTCACATTGGTACCAATCATATATATCATTTCGCCATACACGGTATAGCGAAGTATTATCGTACAGATAATAAAGGCAATAATAAATATAAAGAGTGGGAACGGAATAAATCCGAAGACCTTAGAATGCCCAATATCCGTATACATGGTTGGAAGTCCGGTCACCGTATTTCCCTGTGTTAATGCTGTAGAAAGTCCCTGCCAGACCAGCTGCATTGCAATTGTCGCCATAACCGGAGGTATACCAAGCTTTGTAACCAGGATTCCGTTGATCAATCCACCGATCAGACAGATGACGAGTGTAATCAGAATTCCTGTCAGAATCGCCAACCGTATCTGTGCATCTGATGCCCCTTCTCCCGCCTGTGCAGCCATATAACGAACTGCCATAATCGTCGCAAAATTACCAAGAGCCACAAAAGACATATCGATGTTGCCTGTAATAAAACAGAACATAACACCAAGCGTCATGATTCCATACTCAGGAAACTGCATTGCGATGCCATTCCACGTATCGCCGGTCCACAGAACCTTGCCTTTGGTAATCGAGAAAAAGATCAAAACCACAACCAGCATGAACAGCAGCATAACGGTATACTGATTTTTATTTGTAAACTGTTTGACTTTCATCATCCTCACCTCCGTTATCGGCTCTGTCTCTTGGCCTGTACGGCTGAAATCGTAATACCAATCAAAATTATCAGTCCGTTAAAGAAATCCTGCCAGTAAGAATCGATGCCGACGAGCAGCATACTGTTAGAAACAACCGTAATAATCCCGATTGCGCAGATTGTTCCGAATACAGACCCCTCGCCTCCGAAAATACTTGCACCGCCGAGAATAACAGCAGGGATGATTGTCATTTCCTTGCCTACCATAGCCTTGGGGATAGACTGCCTTGCCAGGCAGACACGCACCATGCCTATAAAGCCAGCCAGCGCACCCACAACAACATAGAGGATAAACTTTGTTCTTTTCACATTGAAGCCTGCTCTCTCCGCAGAGGTCTCATTGCCTCCAATTGCATAAAGTGCTCTGCCAAACATTGTCTTTCTCAGAACAAAGGACGTTGCGGCAATCATAATCACAAGAAACACAATCGATGTCGTCATCGTGGAACGCTGCCCCTGAGAATTGAACACTTCGAAGAAATAACTCTCACCCAGCGCACGGAAGGACGCCGGAAGGGTAGAAGTGATTTCTTTCATCTGGAAAAGGCCCATGGTGAGTCCGGTGAAAAATGTCTGCGTTCCAAGTGTGACGATCATAGTATTCAACTTGAAGTTTGCGATAATCCACCCGTTAAAGGCTCCCAGAATTGCACCAAAAAGTATGGCCAGAAGAAAACCCGCAAGAGGATTCGTCTTGCACCATCCATTGTTCACACAGATCGTGGTCGATGCCGAATAGGCAAAAGCCGCAATCGCCGGGAAGGACATATCAAACCCGCCTGAGATCATAACGATCAGAGAGATCAGGGCAAACATTCCATCTACAACCATGCCTCTTAAGATTGTAACCATCGTTGTAGGTTCAAACAGCTGTCCCTTGGACACAATCTGTACCCCTACCATCAGAACGATCAGAACCAGAAAAATATAAAACTCCGTCCGTTTTGTCAGACGTTTCCAAGTACTCTTGCTCATACCAGCTGCCCCCTCAATGAATGATTTCCGTGATATTCTGTTCCGTGAAGTCTGTGCCATTCAGCTCTCCGACAATTCCGCCATCCTTCATGACAATGACACGATTGCAATTTTCTACGACCTCCGGAATATCATCTGAGATAATGATCACGGCCAGACCATTGTTTGCAAGGCCATGTACCAGATGATGAATATCCTGCTTGGCGCCAATATCCACACCTACCGTTGGGCCATTCAGTATCAAAATGTCCAGGTCATTGTTCATCCACTTTGAGAGCACGATTTTCTGCTGATTTCCACCAGAAAGCGTCTGTGCATACTTATGTGCATCATCTGTCGCGATAGAAAAAGTCTTCACCCACTTTTCAGCCTCTGCAAATAAACGCTTATGGTTCAAAAAGCCCCGGTGAGATACCTTGTTCAACGATGCAAGCATAATATTATCCGCAATCGGCTGACGCATACATAATCCTTCTGTCAGCCGGTCCTCTGGGACATAGCCGATCCGCAGTTCCTTTGCCCTGACCGGAGAGGTGATCCTGACCTCCTTCCCATTCAGACGAATCATTCCAGATTCAGGTTTCATAAGTCCAAACAGGCTCATAGCAAGCTCCGTGCGCCCGGATCCAAGCAGCCCGGTGATTCCAAGAATTTCCCCCTTATGCAGAGAAAAATTGATATCGTGGTAATATCGTCCAAGATTCAGATTTTCCACCTCAAGCACTGGGGCTTTACTGATATTTTCCGGCACAAAGGGCTCCGGACGAATCCTTCTTCCTGTCATGTAATAGGAAAAATCGTCCCTTGTCAGCTCGGCTGTCGGGCCCTCAAATACATTTTTCCCATTCCTCATAATGCAAACATCATCGGATATTTCGAAAATCTCATCGACTTTATGGCTGATAAACATAATCGAAATGCCCTGTTCCTTCAGCTGCCGCACTGTCTTGAAAAGAGCATCTACCTCACGCTTGGTCAGGGCAGTTGTAGGCTCATCCATGATAATCAGCTTTGCATTGAACAGAAGCGCGCGGCAGATGGCTACCAGCTGCTTATCCGCAACACTCAGCTCTCCCATTTTGGCATCAAGATCGATCTTGTAACCAATTCTGGACAACGCTTCTCTGGCGGTATCATCCCAGCGCTTCTGATTCACGATTTTTCTTCGCGCAGTGATCTCAGAGTTAATCGCCAGATTTTCCCGAACCGTAAGATTCGGAAAAATAGACAGGTCCTGATAAATAACCTGTATTCCGAGTCTGGTTGCTTCAGCCGGTGTGATATGATCCAGCTTCTGATCCTCAAAAATCACTTCTCCCTCATCTCTTATGTATACACCGGAAATCACCTTGACCAGCGTGGATTTTCCACATCCGTTTTCTCCTGCCAGACACATGACCTTGCCCGGACGAATATGAAAATTCACATGATCCAGCGCATGAACACCCGCAAAGGATTTGCAAATCCCGGACATCTGAAGTAAATATTCTGCCATACCACTGCGCTCCTTCTCTTTGTTTCTTCTAAAAACCGGGGCAGGAAAGCAAGACTTCCCTGCCCCTTAAGATATATTTTTCTGTCACGCCATAAATGACAAATATTGATACCTATGACGTACAGAACAATCCAATTTCAACTGCAGGCTTCAGAATCCAAAATCGTCTACATTATCTGTTGTAATTGCTATTGCTCCGTCACCTACGATCACCTTATCATTCAGCTTCACGGACTCATATCCCTTTTCACCAAGATTGGCACCATCTTCAATCTTTTCGCCATTGAACATCTTTATTGCAGTGTTCAGCATAACCTTGGCGGAAATTGCAGGATCCCACAGTCCAACGCTCTGAAGCGTTCCATCCTCGAGATAATCCTTCACCTCACTGGGCATGGCCACAGAAATAGCAAATACCTTACCCTGAAGTCCAAGCTCCTGGATCGCACGTGCTGCACCTGGCGCATCAAAGGATCCTGTTCCCAGAATACCTTTCAGGTTCGGATATTTCTGCAGCAGCTGCTTGGTGAGCTCATAAGCCTTTTCTGCATCGGAATCATCAGCAACTCTCTTATCAGGCACAAGCTCCATATTGGGATATTTCTCCTGCTGCCTTTTGACAGCCGCATCTGCCCAGTTGTTCTGTGACTCCATTGTCATGGAACCAACCATGGTAATGTACTGGCCTTCCTCACCCATAGACTTGGCGAGCTGATCCATCAGGAATCCGCCCATGCCCTCTTCATCAAACGCCTCTACATCGTAATCAATGTTCTCCATGCCAGAGGCTTCTGTCGAAATTACAATAATACCTTTATCTCTGGCCTCCTTGCAGATCGCTTCGCACGCATCCGGATCATTGGGCGAGAAGCAGAGGATGTCAACGCCCTGGTTTACAAGGTCAGTCATAATCTGAACCTGCGCAGCCGCATCGATCTCGGTCGGTCCCTTATAGATCACGTCATAACCGGTATCCTTGGACCACTCCTCAACCCCTTTCTGTACATAGTCCCACCATGCCTGTCCCATAACCTTTGGTACAAATGCGATGGTCGGCTTGTCGCCGGTCTCGGCTTCTTTGACCTCCGCAGCTGCTTCAACAGCAGATGTTGCGGATGTCCCTGCCGACTCCGTTGCGGCAGTGCTGCCTGACGTATTACCGGTTCCGGAAGATGCGTTCGATGCGTTCTGTGACGATGACCCACACGCACCAAGCGTCAGGAGCATTGTGGCTGACAATAAGCTGACCAGAAGTTTCTTTTTCATTTCTTGTTCCTCCTCGTACATATAATTACGTTCATTCTGCCCCATGCAGAAAAAATCGTTCCGCACCCAGAGATCGTTTGCATGTGCCAGATATCTTGTATAAACAGGTTACCAGCCACGTTCTTCAACGATCTTCTTTCTGTTTATAATTTAACTTCCGGTAAACTTTTTATAAATTCAATTTTTTTATCAGATTTGTCTTTTTTTTCATCTGCGCATTGGGCAGAGCAAATAAAAAGGACCTGGCAACGTGTCTTATTACATAAGACCGATACCAGGACCACTCTTGAATCAAACAATTGTACAGGCGTACCACACAATACTTACAAATATGGAATCGGCTTCTGATAGTCACCAATCGTATCCGCTGTAAAAATGCTGACCGGATTTTTGATCCATGGCCGGATCTTTCTTCCCTTTGCCAGCTGATCCGCACTGTTAATAGCACTCACAGCTTCAAACTCTGGATCCTGAACAATAAAACCGCTTAGGCTTCCCTCCTTCAAAAGTCCGATCGTCTCTTCATCAGCCTCTCCGATTCCGATCACATAAACCTTCCCACTTCTTCCAGATTTTTTTACTGCTTCAATTGCCCCAACTGCCATATTGTTGTCCTGGCAGTAAATCAAGGATAAATCCGCATACTTTTTAAGTAATTCTTCCGCGCAAGTCCTCGCCCGTTTTCTGTCCCAGTTGGCTGACTGAATTTCCTCAATCTGTATTTCGGGTTTGTCGCGCAACTCATCAATAAAAGCCTGTGTGCGATAAATCTGTGGATCTGTTCCGGCTGATCCTTCAATAATAGCTGCTTTGCCGCCATCCGGCAGAAGGCTGTCTGCCAGCTCCGCTGCCAGAACACCCTCTTCAGAGGAACTCGCCCCCACATAGGTATCAATATAGACAGATGAATAGGCGTCAACTTTCATATTCAGATTTACCACAGGTATCCCCACAGAAGCTGCATCCTTCAACGACTCCAATATCGACTTGGAATTAACCGGAGATATGATCAATGCATCCACCCGGCGTTCAATCATGTTTTCAATCTGACTATTCTGCAGTTCCGGGTCCCAATCCGCGTAATTCCACAAAATCCGAATGTTTTTGATCTCGGCCTGCTCTGTCATCAGCTTTTGAAGACGAACCTGATAGGATGCCTGATCCGAAGCAATGCACACGCCGCAGACGACCTGCGCATCATCCTGATCTTCTTTCTCCTTTTCCACCGTGGAATCTGAAGAGCTGAGACGCTCTGGAGATTTCTGATCATCTTGTTGGGCCCGCACAGGATTCTCCTCTGTTGAAGTATTCACTGTTGAAGTTTTCTCTGTCGAAATATTCTCGGCTGGAATGGTCTCTGTCGCTGAGTTTGTTGCCGTATTTATTGACACATTCTCTGAAGATGCGGAATTCCCTGCGACATTTCCAGACGAAAAACTGCAGGCTGACAGGCATACTGTGCACAGCACGAACAATGCGACTGCTTTTCTCACGACTGCACCTCCCTGTCTTTTTCCACGCACGGAATACAGATTCTTGCTTCTGTTCCTTTTCCGACCTCCGAACGATAGGAAATTCCATAATCCTTCCCGTATTCCAGCTGAATGCGTTCATTTACATTATAAACGCCGATGCCATTTCCCTTTCCTTTCGGTCTGTCGGTGAAATTCTTTTTGGTCAGAATACCGGCACAGGTCACAGCGTCCATTCCGATGCCATCATCCCGGATCAAGAAAATAAGATTTCCCTTCTCCCGGAAAGCCCGAACTTCCAGATGACACCTTCCTTCCTTTTCCTTGATCCCATGATAAATACTGTTTTCCACCAGTGGTTGTACGATCAGCTTGATCGTTAAAAGCTGCCGGACATCCTCCTCTGTCTCAACGCTGTAATCAAACTTGTCCTGATAGCGCATAGACTGGATAATAAGATAATTTCTTACCTGTTCCATCTCATCTGCTACAGGAATAAATTCCCTGCCTCGGTTTAGAGAAATTCGCATCAGTTTTGCGAGAGCCTCCGTCATGGGAACGACGTCCGGATCCTGAAGTTCCGCCATCCAGATGATGGAATCCAGTGTATTGTATAGAAAATGCGGATTAATCTGCGCCTGTAATGCCTGAAGCTCATATTGCCGTTTCTTTTTCTGCTCCTCCACCAGCTGTGCAGACAGATGATTGATTCTGTCTGTCATCCGGTTAAAATTGCAAACCAGCATACCCAGCTCATCCTGGGTATCAACTGGCAGTGCGGGCATGTCATTATCCAGCGTCACCATATTCATGTGTCTCTGCAGTTCCACAATCGGATTGACAATACGGTTCAGCAGACTGTTCAATAGAATCAGAATCGCTGCAAAAATCAGCAGTACAACAATCTCCATCGTCAGAGAATTTCCCTGCGCATCCCTTACAATCTCCGCATGTGGCTGCAGATCGACGATGGTCCATCCTGCCATGGGAATATCTGTCATTACGACATGGTATGGAGTTCCACACAGCTCCGTCTGGCGGAAACCATTTCTCCAAATTCCGTTTTGAAAGGAAGTCTGCAGGGCCGCCAGCATCTTTGCATTCAACAGATCGTCTCCCGAATGCTTTTCATATATCAGCTCACCATCCTGATTCAAAAGACCAATGTGCTCGTAATCCTCAATTGTAATGTTGTCCATGATCTCTGCAATCCTGTTCAGATTGAAATCCACCCGCACCACTCCAAGAAATGAGCCGTCCTGGGAATCTCGGATCATACTGCTCAGAATCAGATTACTGTCCTGTTTTTTTGTGCCATCCGACCCTCTGACATCCTCTGGTCCGCAGAAATACAGCGTTCCATAGCCTGCAACAGCATTTCTGTACCAGTCATCCCTTACCGATATCTCTTCTGTCTGCTCCTCCGGATAAATTGTCCGTGCAAGCAGCTGCCTGCTTTTGCCAAAGATGCGGATCGAGGTTGTATCCGAACGCTCCTGCAATGTTGTTTCCATTGTGGAAGAAAACATTTCATAACGATGCAGATTTTCTGCGTCCTGTGGAACACTTTCCTGTTTCTCCTTTTTGATCGCATCTCTCAGGTATTCCTGGATGTAATAGTCATAATTACACTCATTCGCGATAATCGAAAGCTCATTCAGATAGGATGTGAGATTTGCACTGGTATTTTCCACCAGGTCCTGCGCATGCTTTACACTCATATACGTAGAGCGGCGCAGTGCGTTCTGGTAAATCAGAATTGATATCAGGATCGTAAAGGGTACAATAACAGCAGTAAGAAAGAGCAGAATCTTGCCCTTGATCCCGAGCCGTGATCTTCTTCCCGGTCTGCTGCTTTTGTTTTTTCCATTCATGAAATGCATGCACACTCCCTGTGATCTGCCAGCTTTCTTCTATCGCCATCCTGTCCTCCGCCTCCCTGCTGCCGGTTCCGGAATTCAGAGGGTGACATCCCTGTATATTTCTTAAATGACACACTGAAATAATGGGTGTTATCAAAGCCAATTGCCTCTGCGATCTCGTAGGCACGTTTATCTGTCTGCTGCAGCAGCTCCATTGCCTTTTGCATCCGTACATCTGTTAAATACTTCACAAAATTTGTGCCTGTCTCCTTTTTGAACAGCGCACTCAGATAACCAGTACTCACCGAAACAGCCTCCGCTGCCTTTCCCAGAGAAAACTCAACATCACTATAATTTTTCTCCACACATTCCTTCACCCTGAGAATCAGTGCACGGCTGCTGGTCCTCTCTGCTTTATGATATTCCTCAGATACCGTCAGCGCAGCATGCTGAATCTGGTCCATCATCTCATCCAGAGAAGACATCTGGGATATCTCGCTATAAAGCTGCATACACTGACTGATCATCCCGGACGATACACCAGGCATTTCTGAAATATCCTTCAGAATATCTGTCACAATTTCAGATAGTACAATCCGCACGTTGATTCCTGACATCTTCTCCTCGTTCTGAATATATCGACGCACCTCATGAACTGCCTCACAGATCGCTTCCCTGTCCTTGAAACGGATCGCGCGGAGCAGAACCCTTACATCCTCTGCCGGATAGTTGAATACACCCGGCTGGAGCATGCGGTCACCAATATCATAGACCACATTATTTCCCAGAGAAAACCGGAACTCACAGGCTCTCCTTGCGGCATAATAGGAAGAAGACAGCTGACCGACACCCTCTGCGAGAGTTCCGATCCCTCCTGTTGCCTTGACATGAATCGTCAGGTCCAGGGCCTTCAGAATCACCTCCATGGTCTGATATGCGATATCCCGGGGCTCATCTCCAAGAACATCACAATGAAACAGAATGACCAGCTTTTTATAAGAATTTGGGGCAAAAATATTATGATGATTTCCTACACAGTCATGGGCGATATTCTTGCAGGAAAACATATACAGAGGAATATCCTCATCCGGGATTGAATCAAGCTCCAGATTCAGAACGGCAACAATATACTGTTTCGACGAAAAATCCAGTCCGACGGAGGTGCCCTGCCGGACCAGCTGCTCCTTGTCACCATGCTTCATACAGACAATCTCATTCAGATAACGCTCCTGCACAATAGGCATATGACTGTGCAGCTGTGCGCGCATCTTATTAAAATATTGCTGCTGTTCATCCTGCTTCCGGATCCCTGTGATAATCTCGCTCATTTTGGCAAACAGCGTCTTCGCTCCCATCGGTTTCAGAATATAGGAGCAGACACCCAGATCCACACTCTGCCTGGCGTATTCAAAATCCTCATGACCCGTAGCAATAACAACCTGGATTTTGGGGAATTCCGAATGCAGCTCCTTTGCAAGAGCAATGCCATCCATAAATGGCATGACAATATCTGTCAAAACCAGGTCAATCTGGTTGTTCCGCACGACATCCAGAGCTTCCCTGCCATCACCTGCCTCAAAAATGCGGTCAACGCCAAGCTCCCTCCAATTTAATATTTTTGAAATTCCTCTCCTGATCAGAGGTTCATCATCGACAATCAGCAGCGAATACATCTCTATCTCCCACCTCTAGGTATATTTGTGCATTTTTCAAAATAATGCATGGATGTCACATGATATATTTGCATAGTAATCAATTTATTCCTGCTGTTCCATATATTTTTTGTGTATATTGTTGCACTTTATGTCTTCATTTGTATAAATCTATATATTTTTTGAATAATCCGGGATTTTAGCAGAATATAACTGCCATCAGTATCCCAACTGACGCTTAAAACGTCCCGGCCATATACTCCCGTCCCCATGCGCAGATCGGATATATCACGTCATGCAGCGTCTGACCGCGGTCTGTCAGAGAATATTCTGTCTTTGGCGGAACCACCGGATAAACTTCACGATGGATAAGTCCATCTGCCTCCAGCTCCCGAAGCTGCTGGGTAAGCATCTTGGCTGTCGCATTCGGCATATAATTCTGCAGCATATGAAATAGAGCTGTACATTCTCCACATGAGAGATTGTACAGCTCCATTTTTCATCCAGATCACAAATAATGATATTGGGATCAAAAGGTAAATGCATAAGAAATCGTCTAAAAATCCGAACATCTGCATGGCGAAACCGTGTGAATTTCAAGACAATTTCATGAGCATACACCTTTTGACCCTTTCCATGAAATGTTCGTCACAAATGTAGAGAATTTACAGAATCGTGTTCTCCAGATCCTGCAGCATCACATCCAGAGCGGTAATGCCTCCTTCGGCCGTATACCACACGGCGGGATGTGCCAGAACGATGACATGTCCGTCTGCCGCAGCCTGTGTTCCGTTGACAAGGTCATTATCTAGAATCTGCGCGGCCTGCTGTGCACCATCGGCTCCAATGGCTGCATCACGGTCAATCGCAAAGATATACTCCGGATTCAGCTGTGAAATCAGCTCGAAGGAAGCCTCCTGCCCATGCGGATTATTCTCTGCACCACCTGTGGATGACTGGTTCGCAGAGGATGCCGATGCGGACGAGCCGCCCTGTCCTCTGCTGCCATGACTGCTCGTTGTCGCATTGTCGGCGCCAATGTTGTTGAATCCAATCTCATTCACAATCAGAGAACCACGGCTGTCATTTCCGAGGATGTTGAAATTACCTCCCGTCACAAGCCCAAGCACGGCGGTCTTTCCATTGGCCACCGCATTCAGTTTTTCAATGCGGGAATCAAACTGTGCCATCTTTTCGTCCACAACACTCTGCAGACCAAACATCTTTGCAATTTCCGTGGCATTTTCACGGACACTTTCCACCAGTCCAACGCTCTCATCGGTTTCCATATTGAAAACCGGCGCGATCTCGTTGAGCTGATCGTAGGAAGCATTCAGGCGTCCCCCGATAAAGATAACGTCCGGTTCCGTTTCCATAACAGCCTCGATGTCTGCCTCCTTGATGGTTCCCAGATTTTTGATGTCCGGATTTTCCGAATAGGAAGAGAGATAGTCCAGACTTGTCTGTGCCATGCCCACTACACGGTCTCCCACACCGAGGTTATCCAGAATATCCAGACTTGCCATATCCAGAACCGCGATCCTCTGCGGGTCATAGGGCATCTCCGTCTGAATCTTTTCACCTGCGCCATTATAGGTGTTCACCAGCACTGTATCAGGTGTCTCTGAGGAAGAGGCAGCCGTTACCTGCTCAGTGGACGCAGAAGCCGTCGATGTGACAGCTGCCTCTGCTGATGTACTGCCTGTGCTCTCAGAAGATGCGCCGGCGCCGGACGCAGCAGCTCCTGCGCTGCCGCAGCCTGCCAGGAGCATGCATGCCATCACACCGGCGGCAATAAGTCCTCTGTGTTTCATAAATAAGTTCTCCTTTCTTATAAAAAAGTACTGAAAAATTATTAGTATCTATAATCACGGGCATTGTCGTGCCCGGGGCTACCGCAAAAAAATAACAAGCCTGCCATATCCGGATTCGTCCGCACCGCAAACCTCTGTGTACCTGTGTCCGGGACACCTCAGTAATAGACGGACATGGGCTTCCCGTCGATCTCGATCAGACGGAAGTCCACCTGATAAATCTCCTTCAGGTTCTCTCGCGTCATGACCTTCTCGACCTTGCCGTACTTTGCAATTTTTCCATCCTTCATTGCACAGATATAATCCGAATAGAAGGAAGCATAGTTAATCTCATGAAGGACCAGGATTACCGTTTTCCCCAGCTCATCGCAGAGCCGCCTGACCATCCGCATCATTTTTGTCGCATGATAGATGTCCAGATTATTGGTCGGCTCATCCAGGAGGATGTACTCCGTGTCCTGTGCCACAACCATGGCAATATATGCCCGCTGCCGCTGCCCTCCGGACAGCTCATCGATAAACTGGTTCCTGATCGGGATCAGCTCCATATATTCCATCGCTTTCTGAATCTTCTCGCGGTCCGTGTCATTCAGTCTGCCTCCCGAATAGGGAAAGCGTCCGAATGCCACCAGGTCCTCTACGGTCAGCTTGGTCTGCATGTTGTGTGACTGTGTGAGAATCGCAAGATTTTTTGCCAGTTCTCTGGAATTCCATTCCCCGATGTCCTTCCCCTTGAAAGCAATCGATCCTGCGTCCTTCTTGAGAAGCCGGGAGATCATGCCCATGACGGTTGATTTTCCCGCACCGTTAGGTCCAATGATCGAGATCACCTTTTGCTTTGGAATTTCAAAAGAAATATTGTCGACGACCACCTTGGGGCCGTACTTTTTTGTGAGTTGATTGATTTCCATGTTTCAGGATCTCCTGTTATTTATTTTAGAAACAGTCTATATGTCTGTTGAGATGTCTGTTGAGAAATCCCCGCTTATTATACTTTTATGCCGGACAGCCTGCCTGTCGCAGAAATTCACAGAATGACATATATATCGCTAAGCCTTAATAAAAGTGCCAGGACTATATATTGCCTGAAATTAATATATGGAGATAACGTTTACCTCCGGCCTTTAAAAGCGACTCAGGCTTTTTTTCCTCTAAGAAGCAGGTACAGAAAGTACAATCCGCCTCCGGTTGTGACAAACACGCTGACAGGCACTGCATAGACAAAGACCTTCTCCACCAGCGCCTCTCCGCCAATCAGCACAATCATCCCGAACAGAACAGAGCCGGCGATCAGATATACATGCCGATGCGTCCTGAACATCTGCCGGGACAGATTGGCTATAATCAGTCCCAGAAAGGCAAGGGGACCCACCAGGGCTGTTGCCACTGCGATGCACATCACCACACCCAACATCAGCCTCCGGATACTCCGGTCATAGTCCACACCAAGATTAACAGCCTCATCCTTTCCCAGCGTCAGCACATCAAGCAGTGCCAGATCCCTCCGCAGTGCAAAAATAATCAGCGCAAGCATTGCGATGGATGCCGTAATAACCGAAGTGTTCACATGGCTGAAGGAGGCAACCAGGGACGTCAGAAGGGTGTCATACTCGTTGGGATCCATCACACGCACCATGGCAGACTGCAGACTTCCAAACAGAGATGTCATGACCGTGCCGATCAGGAGCACATACAGAATATTGTGCCCGGTCTGACGGAACAGCTCACTGTAGATCAGAGTCGCCACGACAGCCATGATTCCAATATCCAGAAGAAACGAAAGATTCTTGTTTGTCACAAAAACAGAGGACGCACCCAATGCGAAATATACCGCCGTGTGAATCAGTGTGTAGAGCTGGTCCATGCCAAGCAGGCACGGCGTCACGATTGTATTATTGATAATCGTCTGAAAAACCACCGATGCGCTCCCGATGGCGAATGCAGTAATGATCATTGCAATCACCTTCGGCGTCCTGATGGAAAGTGAGAAATGCAGCAGCTTCGGTTTCCCAAATGCAAGGCCATACAGCATGAAGATCGCGATGCATGCCAGCGTCACCGCAACCAGCCCGATTGCCTTCCTTCTGTTTCTGATATTTGTCTGTGTCATATACTCCTCCTATGATTCCTGTGATAGAGATGTATGATACATGACCCGACAGACAGACTATCCATAGCCTGTCCATATGCGAGCCTGTCCATACATGTGCTCTGCCTATATGTGTGCCTGTCCATACGCGTTCTCTGCCTACATGCGTGCCAGTCTATATATGTGCACTGGCTATATATGTTCACTGGCTATATGTGTGTCGGCCCATATATGTTCCCTGGTCAATTGACGAACAGCAAGAATCGTTATGCAGCAGATTTCCCGGCTGCGGAGGATTCCCCAATCTTCTTTTTTCCAAGGCGGATCGCCGTTCTGCCATGCCTTAGCCGGTAAATCAGCATCACAATAAAGACGATGCTCCCGATGATTCCGACGATCAGCTCGATCGGCAGTTCATAGGGAAAGACGACTACTCGTCCAATCATGTCGCACACCAGAACAAAGATCGCTCCAAAGAGTGCATTGTCCCAGATCGTCCCCCGTATCCGGTCTCCCTTGAACATGGCGACAATATTCGGCACAATCAGCCCGATATAGGAAATCGCACCGACAATGACCACGATGGAGGCCGTAATGGCCGCACAGATCGTCAGCCCTCCCACCAGGACCAGCCTGTAATTCACCCCCAGATTCTTCGAAAAATCCTGTCCCATGCCAACGATGTTAAAGTGGTTGGCAAAAATGACCGCCAGAATTACAAGGGGCACCACCAGATAGACAATCTCATATCTGCCGCGCAGCACCTGGGAGAAATGCCCCGTCTCCCAGGAGGTGAGTGCCTGTGTCATATCGAACTGATAGGCAACAAAGCTCGTCAGCCCCGTGATGATGTTGCCAAACATAATGCCGACCAGAGGAACCATGATAGGTTCCTTGAACTGCATCTTCGTAATGAAGGCCACGAAGATCCATGTTCCAATGATGGCGGTAATGAAAGCGAGGATCGCTCTGGACCACAGCGTCGAATCCGCTCCGAATACCAGTGCGAGAAGGATACCGAATTCTGCACTGGATATGGTCGCACCCGTTGTCGGTGAGACAAATTTATTCATCGTCAGCTGCTGCATCACCAGACCGGATACGCTCATTCCTACACCCGTGCAGATAATAGCCAGCAGACGAGGAATTCTGGAGGCAAGAAAAATTTCCCAGGCATCCGCATTTCCGCTGATCAGCGCTGCCGGATCAATGTCAATCACGCCGACAAAGAGAGAACCTGCGGAGAGCAGGAGAAGTATGATAAAAAGTATGATGGTCGATCTGTATTGCTTCATGTCTGTTCACCAAACCTCCTTCTTTTTCATTGCATTCATGTATACCTATTCTGTTTCCCTGTAATTCGTAATTCATGCATACCTTTTTCGTATAAAAAAAACGATCCGGGCGCGCTTAAAAAAAGTACGCCGGAACCGTTTCTGATGTCACATTCCGATATACAAGGATGATAAAAGCCTATACGGCAAATAGAATTATAAATCGCGATTGCTGAATATGGTGATGATTATGCTTGACTAACTTATATTAGTCAATACTTATTTTTGGAGCTGTCAGGTGCTGTTCCTGATAAAAAAGAAATGTTTTCCGTACTGTCTGTACACCTGAAAACATACGAAACTTGAACAATAATAATCAGAACTGACATGTGCAGACAGATCTGAACTGAATAGATCTGAATTGATGAGATATACAGACAGACAAGCGATCGTGAAAGAGGAGGGGGAAATATCCCCCTCCTCTTAATACCCAATGTAAAGACGTTATTTCGCACTTCCATTACCGCAGGACTGATCGTTCCCGGATTTACATGCGGTTGCCGGCACTGCCGGGCTCAACCCTGACTGCTCCGAAGCTGTCCATTATCTGAGCTAGCACATCCACATACTTTTTCTCGGAGGCATTCTCCGCATTCAGATGAGAAATTTCAAAATGAAGAGATACAGCACACTGCAGCTCTCCGACCTTCAGCATTTTCCCCAGCCTGTGCCGGATCTCTGCTGTAAACCTCTCTATTATTTCCGGCTCTGTATCCTGCATCAGAATAAAGAAGTAGCTCCCCGTCAGCCTTGCGATTACCGCCTTACTTCCTGCCGTTTCCCGCAGAATTCTCCCTACCTGTCTGAGAATCCGCTTTCCGGCCTCTGTCCCGTAATTTTCCAGGAAAATATCAAATTCCGGATTGTATAGCTTGATAATGTAAAATTCCGTTCCCTTTGTCCAGAGCTCCTCCAGATAACTGCGCAGGCTTTCCATAAAGCCGCTGCTGTTAGCAATCTCTGTGACCGGGTCCAGATACTCTGCCCTGCGGGATGCATTCAGCCTGTCCAGAAGATCGTCAGCATCTATAAACTTCCCCAGCAGCCCGACGATTTTCCCGTTCCGGTAAATCGGTACCTTATTCGCCAGAATATTACGCTGCCAGCCTCTTGCGATACACTTGCCAAGCGCAAAGGAAACGCTCTCTCCCTTCTGAAGGACCCTGAGCTCGTCGCTTTTGAACGGCTCAGTTTCTACATGCCATCTCATGTCCTCATCTGTCTTACCGATGATTTCCTGCACTGAGTCAAATCCGTAGTAATCCAGAAAGCTCTGGCTTGCCCCTAGAAACCTCCGGTCCATATCCTTCCAGAAATACATATCCGTGCCCCGCTTCTCAAGGTTGATCCAGAGCAGTGATCCGGAAATACCATCCTCAACAGCATCTCCGCTCTTCTCCTCCGCAGAGAGAATCGTGCTCTTCTGCATAACCTCTCTGACCCTTTGATAATCCATCCCGGGGCAGATTGACACATCCAGGATCTTTTTGCCGCCTGTCTTTGGAATCAGCATCAGAATGTGCAGCATCCACTGATACTCCCCGTTCTGGGTCCTGCTTCGGAAAACATCTGTCAGCATCTGTCTGTCATTGTGCAAAAGCCGTGACCGGAGTGTGGAAAGGTCTACAAACCTCTCGTAGCGGTCATAGTCCATAAAGTAAACAAAACGATTCCCCCAGTCATCCAGAGCATGATGCAGATCCACCTCTTTTCCGCCTCCCCCGATCGGAAGGTCAGAATTCGATGACTTCAGCCCGTACAGCGTCTGCTTCTCCAGATCAATGATGGCAATATCATTGCATATATAATAGAGATTCCGCAGAAAATCATCGTTTTTCTGATGCTCCGGATTCGGATTGAGGGAAATACGGCGCAATGTGCATGCATAGATATAGCGGTTCTCATAATGTGTCACCGTTCTTCCGCTCAGCTCCATATAATGGTCACCGGACGGATAGGTCATGGTCTGTATGCCGGAATGCTTCCGCAGCTGTTCATTGTTGAACTGCCGATGGACGGCATGCACAGGTGTTCCGGGTAAATTGATGCTGTCCAGCCAGGATTCTATGCCATCCAGGCCATCTCTTCGCAGCACTTCATTGTAAGCTTCATTCGTGAAGATGTTCTTCAGCGTTACGCCGTCATCCTCCAGCACACACAGGGGCTGACTGCTCTGATAATCAATGCGGCTGAGTGCATCATAATATGACCTGCAGCGAAGCTGCTCACTCTCCACATGGTGGTCCAGCATATACTGGTCGAAGGTATGCTTATCCATGGGTTTCCCACAGAGATAGCCCTGTACCTTTTCACATCCGATGCGTCGCAGAAATTCATACTGCTCCTGTGTCTCAACGCCCTCTGCAAGTGTCTGGACGCCAATCTCCTTCGCCATACGGACTACAGAACGCACAATACTCCTTGCCCTGTCCGTAGACGAGGAAAGGAAGCTCATATCGATCTTCAGCTCATCAAAGGACAGATCCTTCAGAGACCCCAGAGAAGAATAGGCTGTTCCAAAATCATCCATCCATACCTGAAATCCCAGCTCATGAAAAAGTCCGATCATATAATTCAGCTTTTCCTGATGCTGGATAAAGGCACTCTCCGTTATTTCAAGATTCAGGACCTCACGAGGAACCCTGTATTTCTGTGCGATATTCTCAATCTGGTTCACAAGATCAGACTTAATAAAGTCCTTACGGGAAAGATTTACCGAAACCGGAACCATCGCTCTTCTCGCCTGTACCAGTGCCTGATAATCCCTGCAGACCTGCTCAACCATATACAAATCGAGCTGATAGATCAGTCCATGCTCCTCCAGCATAGGGATGAACTGTCCCGGTGAAATCGTCCCCATCTGCGGATCTATCCAGCGGCACAGGGCCTCCGCGCCGCAGAGCATGCCGGTTACCGTGCGGACGACAGGCTGATAATAGACCTGAATCCATCCTTCTGCCATCGCGCGTTGAAAATTTTGAAAGATATAGGCGCTCATTCTTTCATTTTCAATCATCCGCCGGTCAAAAACCGCATATCCGGACTGCCCGCTTGTGCGCAGCGTATCACAGGCTGCTCTGGCGCGGTCACAGGCGCTTGCCGCGTTCACTGCCTGAAAGGAAAACCTGTAAATACCTGCATGAACTGCCAGGGAATTCCCGTGATGCAGCATCCGCACATCTTCAAATAGTTTCTGCAGCCGCTCCTCCAGACCCTCTTCCTCTGACAGAACCAGAAAATGATCGCTGCTGAACCTGGCCGCCCTGTCCTGCCCGAAATACATACGGATCCGGCTCCCAAGGTCCTTGATCAGTGCGTCCCCGGCAGAAAATCCGTGCATCTTGTCATAATCCTTCAGACCGTGGTAATCGATCCAGACCACAACAGGATTTTTTCCCTTTTCCTGCATGCCTCGGATCTGTTCATCAGCCACCCGGAAGAACCATCCGGCATTTGGGAGACCTGTAAGAGCATCATAGCCATCTCTGCGATGTTCCTCATCCGGACGCAGCACGGATTCCGAATTCTGTTTTTCCACCACCCTCTGTTCTGCGCATCCGGCGCCTTGTCCGTTCTCCTCCATATAGGAGATCAGATAAAACGAAACACCCTTTCGAATCAGCACCTGCCCGATTGCATGTACGACATGGTACCCCCTCTGACCCGGGTACATGACCCTGTACACCACATCCAGTCTTCCCTCTTCGCGAAGCAGTCGGGCTACACCGTCCGAGAGGCCAGCCACATCATCGGGGTGTATCCCGGTGTAAATGTTTTTGCGCAGCGTTTCCAGCGCCTGTTCCCGTGTGTCACAGCCAAACAGGTGTACAAATCCTTTATTCACAAAGACCGGGATGATGTGTCCATCCAGAAACCGGTACATCCCCATAGCTATCGGCATTTCCTCCAAAAGCTGTCGTTCCTCTGCTGTAAATTCTGAATATGCCGTGTGCATAGCACTACCTCCATTCCTATCATCCCCTCGTCAGAAAGGAACAATAAAGAACCATTACGAAAAGATTCCCAGATGTTCCAGCGCCTCAATATCCTGCAGGAACACATAATAAATGTAGCCGTAGTGCTCGTCCTTAACGAGGCGTCCCATATCGATCACCTGACGTATTCTTCCCGTTTTGGTCAGGATCCGGTATCTTACATAATCCTCATACCCGGTTGCCTTGTCCGGCGCCTGACTCTGTCCATGCTGGATCTGCTGCAGGATCGATTCCTCCACCCGCTCCAGATCATCCGGATGTACGATATACCGGAAGCTTGCGTGCGTGTATTCCAGAAAATCATCATAGTCGTCACACTCGAACATCTGAACCAGATGATCGTTAGCGAAAAGAATCTGCTCATCTCCCTCTGCCTTATAAATCAGAAAAGATCCCGGCATGCCGGAGGCAATCCGCTTTACATTAAAGCCGAGATTATCCCGTTTGATATCTCCCATTTCCGGATCATAACGCTTGACCTGATGTTTGCCGCCGACCTTTGCCGCATAAAGAGCATAGTCCATCATGCGCATCAGCTCTCCCGTATTCCGTGCCTGTACAGGATATTCAGCATAACCTGCTGACAGTGTAAAGGATATCCTGTTCTTCTGATAGGTGAACGTCTGTGGTTTCTTCAGGACACGCCCTATTTCCTCCGCACAGGACTCTGCACTTACATTTTTCACGATCAGGCAGAATTCATCCCCGCCTGTTCTTCCGACGAGCGCATTCGAAAAGGTAATCCGCAGGAAATTCGCCATATGACAGAGTGCTGCATCCCCCGCCGGATGTCCGTATACATCATTGATCAGCTTGAAATCATCCAGGTCAATGAAGAAGCCTGTCAGGCTGACATTATTCTCATCCTCCATCCATTCCTTCAGAACACGGATCAGTCCTCCCCGGTTATAGATTCCAGTCAGAGAATCGTAATACGCCTGCCTCTGCAGCTCCTCATTTGCCCGGTACATCTCCATCCGGTAACGCCACAGGAAGATAAGAGATGCCAGAAGTGTAATGGCCACAAGGATCGTTGCCTTGATCCGGTCCATTGGTGTATTCAGCCGCAGCGCAACAAACAGTTCAAATAAAATAACAACGGTGAGAAACACAGCATCCACTGTCAGTGCCTTTTTGTTCAGGAAGGACCTCTGTTCATTCATTTAGCCCGCTATAACTCCCTTCTGCTTCTAAAGTTCCCTGCAGTAAAAAAGGACATAAGGTTACCCCTATGTCCTTTGCAATCACATCACACAAAATATAAAGAAAATAAAGGCCAGGAAATCCCTGTTATTTCATTTGCCTGACAAAAGTATAACGCAGGCAGACAGATGCACGCAAGCACCTTTTTTTAACTATGCATTCGATTTTCATAAAAGAATATTTTCAGTTTACAGGATGCTTTTCACATAATGTCTCTATTCTCACATATATGACCGGCAGACACAGTGGAGATGGCTGCATAGCGCAGCCCCGGCAATCCGGTGTCTATGTTTATTATGTATATTTTTTATTGTTTTTGCAGATTTAATATGGATATTTTGTACAGTAATGTTGGGCATCCTATTTATACTTTTATAAAACATACACAATTAACACAGTTTTTATTTATTTTTCTTCAAATATTTTGATACAAAAGCGTTTACCATATTCTATAAATATAGTATAATTGTGTCAAAACATCCGCCGCGCACTGCAGGGGTTCTTCAGGAATGTTGAAAATCATCAAATGGATAGGTTTTTGATATACATTTTGGGATCTGCATTCTACGGTATGAGAATTTTTACAGTATGTGGCATCATTTGCAAATTTATACAGAAAGTGGGGTTCAATCTATGAGTCAAAATAATATGCTGGCGATGATTCTGGCCGGCGGACGCGGTAGTCGTCTCAAGGACCTGACAAACAAGGTCGCCAAGCCAGCGGTTTCCTATGGTGGAAAATACCGCATCATTGATTTTCCTCTGAGCAACTGTGCCAACAGCGGTATCAACGTAGTCGGTGTACTGACACAGTATGAATCGGTTCTCCTGAACAGCTATGTGGCACAGGGCCGCCGCTGGGGTCTGGATTCCAATGGAAGCGGCGTCTTCGTTCTTCCACCGCGTGAGAAGGCGGATGCAGATCTCGATGTATACCGTGGTACCGCGGATGCGATTTCACAGAATATTGATTTTATTGATTCCTACGATCCGGAATATCTCCTGATACTCTCCGGGGACCATATCTACAAGATGAACTACGATGACATGCTTACCTTCCACAAGGAGCACAATGCTGATGCCACCATCGCTGTCATTGGCGTGCCGATGAAGGAGGCAAGCCGTTTCGGTATTATGAACACTGATGAAAACGGCAAAATCGTGGAATTTGAGGAGAAGCCTGCAGAGCCGAAGAGCAATCTCGCCTCTATGGGTATCTATATCTTTAACTGGAAGCTGCTCCGCAGGATGCTGCTGGCCGACATGAAGAATCCGGACTCCAGCCACGATTTCGGCAAGGACATCATCCCGACACTGCTGAACGAGGGAAAATCCCTCTGGGCCTACCAGTTCAAGGGATACTGGAAGGATGTAGGGACCATTGATTCCCTCTGGGAAGCAAACATGGACCTTCTGGATGACAACAGCGGCCTGAATCTTGAGGACCCCTCCTGGAAGATCTACACAGAGGATGCCTCTGCACTTCCCCAGTACATCGGACCTGATGCACACATCAAGACGGCTTTCATCACACAGGGCTGCAAGATCGACGGAGAGGTTACCCGTTCCGTTCTGTTTACCGGATCGGTTGTAAAGAAGGGCGCAAAGGTAACGGATACGGTTCTGATGCCAGGCGCTGTTGTGGAAGAGGGTGCCGTAGTTACCCGTGCCCTTGTGGCGAATAACGTCCGGATCGGTGCAAAAGCCATCGTTGGCGACGCAAAGAGTGAGAACATCACCCTTGTAGCAAAGAATGTAAAGGGGGAGGAATAAATCATGGCAACCGCATTTGGAATTATTA
>JBJEMO010000255.1:0-3962 GCA_051879715.1 Bilifractor sp. | reverse complement strand
GTATCTACGAATACTTCCTGAATAAGTTTGCAAAGAACGTTGCTCAGGACGACGGTGTTTTCTTTACGCCAAAATCTTTAGTAAAAATGATCGTCAATATACTGGAACCGACATCAGGGATACTGCTGGAAAACATCCGACCGAAAATGATACAATTTAACGCTTCCAAAATGTGCGTGTAAAAAAAGGGTGCAAGGTCAAAAATTAGGGTGCAACAGGATCAACTGGCCATGTAGATGACCAGCTTTTTTTGTGCCTTGAGGAAATATTTGTCAATTTTAATACTACAAATGATATCGTTGTAAATGTAGTAATAAAGTGATAACATAAGGATATAAGGAGGCAGTCAAGTGAAGACATATACTGTGAAGGATGTTGCAGAAATGCTTGATACCAACCCCGAAACAGTCCGGAGATGGATCCGCTCCGGAAAACTGAAAGCAGAGAAAAGTTCGCGTAAAGATGGAAATGTAATCCAGGAGGATGACCTTTACAAATATTTGCGGGGCACATCTAAATATGCCGGAGTTGCTGCCGGTATGGTATTGGGTAGCCCTTTGCTCGCCGTTACATCGCTAATTGCAACTGCGGGCGTTGGAGTGGTGGCCGCCTTGGCTTCGGCAGGATTAAAGAAAAATAATGAGAATATTGAGATATTTTCGGACGATGTCAAAAAGACCCTCGAGGATAATATTTCCGAAAGCAAGAAAATAATAGAGAGTAAGAAGTCGGCGATATCTGAATTACAGGCCGAAATCAATAGAGAGCAGCAAAAAATTGAGGACTGTAATCTTGCTCTTGAACATCTGTCAGATGCAGTTAATACGGTTGAGCGTAATCCGAACGGAAAAAGGGAGTCAGACTAATGGCGGAAAAGAATGTTGTTGTAAAAAAGGACAGTGACCTTGTGCCGGGTGAAACATTACATGCAAAAGTGTTACATATTACCGCTGAAACGGAAGGCGTGGATTTCAATGGGCTCCTTGCTAGGCTTACGCAATATGTGAATATCGGCGATGCTCTGGCTCACGTTGAACGGCAGATGAAGTATGTGGTACAGATCCCTCTCAAGGATCAGGAAGCATTTAATGCCGGTGAGCTTTTCCTTAATCAGAACACGAAAACTGGTGTTTTGTGGCCGACATTATACAAAACTGCTGAAAACGGAAAAAGACAGTTTGTAGATAATCTTCCTATCAAAGAGGAGGCGCTTGTAAAGGGTAATCCGTTTGATGCGATTGCAATGGGTTACCACAATATCTACATGCAGGAACAGATGAATGAGCTGTCTGAAATGATCAATCGTACTTATAAGGCGGTAGAACGAATTGAGCGTGGTCAGATGGATGATCGTATCGGTGAATTAAAGGCAGGCAGGGATCAGATCCTGTTGGCTTTGAAACTTGATCCCGAACGTCGCAGCATGGAAATTGCTGAAGGGAGAAGTCACATCTTATCTGCTCAGAAAAAGTTACTTCAGACTTTCAAGAGCCGAGTGGAAGGATTTACACCGATACCGAAAGATGAAAGGGATCGATTCTGGCTTGAGTTCAGGCATGGAGGAATTTTGCACGAAAAGGATAAAGAATTCTCGGATATCCAGGAATACTATGGATTTTATCTGGAGGCAACTCAGCTCCTAGCTGCATCCTATGCAATTTCCGGCGATATGGATGAGGCGGAAAAGGTCTTTGAAATAGCAAAAACTGAAATGAGTGAAATCAGATTCGATTCCATAAAGACCATTGATTATATTCACAAGCAGACTCAGGAACTTTTCTATAATTGTCCGGAAGAATATATCGAGGCTGAAAAAAATGTATGTATGACTGATGCAAAAGATTACGATGTCATTGATGTGGAAGTGACAGGTCAGAAATTATTGGAGGTATTTGGAAATGTCCGAAAAGAAGAGATTCCAGAATCAGACACTGAACAGTGACGATTACAAAGAAACAGAGGACGGAGCGGAAACACTCAAAAACGGTATGAAATTAGCGGCATTCCTTGTTCCGGCTGGTCTAGCGTTAAAGAAATATGGCCCAAAGTTATTAAAGGGGGTTAAGTCAATTTTAAAAGCTTGATGCGGGGAGGACTCCTAATATGTTGCTTTATTCAACCACTTTAAAGATCAATGATAGTCTGACCGGGGACAAATTCATTTCACTGGTGATTGAGTGGAATCAGAAAAGTCCACATAAGGAGAATGTGATTCCCAACCTGAACTGGAATGGCGAACACAATGTCCGCTTCGGAAATGAATGGCTTTGGATGGATATCGAGGGATACCGCAATAAAAACATAATCGCCGTACGATATGAAAAGAAAGAGGCCGACGGTGCTGTGTGGGATACGGATTATGTGATGAATTTCGATGAAATGAAGATGGCCATACGGCTTGACAGGAGCTACACGGAAGATGCTTTGATGGAGAATCCGAGCTTCTCAACACCGCATTTTCTGACACTGTTGATTGAAAACGGTTATGTGGCTGATGATTATGACCTTCCGATTCTCAGAAAGCCAATATTAATAAACAACAGCAATCTGGATCAGCTGACTGACGTAATCAAAGGCAGGAAAAAATACAGACTTCCCATAGTCTATGTATCAAAAACTGTTTACAACAAGGAACCGTTAAACTGTAGTTTACTATGCAGTAAACTGAAGGGTGCTGCGCATGTCCTGCTTCAACAGGACAAATCGGATAATTATGCGATCCGTACACGTTGCAATGACAGTAATGAATATTTCGGTGGGATTGGCATTTATTTCCCGAATGGCAACCACAGACGGTATATATACCGGGAATATGCCAACGAAGCCAGCATATTGATGAATAAAGTCGCTAATGCTGTATTCCGCTATATGAACGTGCAGACCATTCCACCACTTTATACGTGGGCTGGAGTAAATAACTCTTTGCTTCGAGACAAATGGAGCAGTAACCGAGCAGAAAAGATGGCTGCCGAAACCGCACGGCAACACGCTGAAGCAGAGTTCCAGGAATATCAGGAAACATTTGATCAAGAAAACGTTAAACTTCAAAGCGAGAACGATGATCTGCATAACAGGATTGAAGAACTGACTAGGGACATTTATTCGCTTCAGCAGGAAAACCAGGGACTAAGAGCAAAATTAAGCGATACTGAGGATGTTCCTATTATTTTTCTCGGTGACGAAGAGGAATTCTATCAAGGCGAAATTCGCGAGATGGTGTTGGATGCCGTTGATGAAAAACTGAAAAATACAAAAGAAAAGACGCGCAGATACGATGTGTATAGGGATATCCTTAAAAAGAATCATTACCAAGGATTGACTGCTGAGCGGATTGAAACGATTAAAAACCTGTTGAAAGACTATAAAACAATGAGTGGAACTTTACGGCAGCAGCTGATGGATCTTGGCTTTGTGATTACAGAAGAAGGAAAGCATTATAGGCTTACATATTATGGGGACGGAAGGTACAAGACCACATTTGCCAAGACAGGCTCTGATCATCGCGAAGGCAGAAACAATGCGGCTGTAATTGCCAAGAATATGTTTTGATGAACAGCTATGAGCGTATTTCCAGAAACTACGGATGGCGTATAGGAAAACAAAATGCAGAAGATTACAAACAAACAGTACGAAGAATACCGCAGGCTTATCTATGACCGTGAGCATGGCCGTATACTGACTCCGGACGGACTGCGGCTGATCTGCTCTGCCTGCGACTATGATCCCACGGAGATCGGTAAGATCATGCTGGAGAATCTCGCAAAGTTTCAGGCGTCCGGCGCGGTGTATACGTACGACCGCGAAAGCGATCCTGAAGCGGAAGAGGATAAGAACTGAGAAAAAACACTTGCTCCGGCGCTGTTACAGCATTATTCTGTAATTAACTAAAACTTCCCATACCCAAAATGAGTCAAGTCCAAATTTGTGTGTAAATTGCTCTTAGGTACTGGTGGTGCCAGGGG
>JBJEMO010000254.1:0-27308 GCA_051879715.1 Bilifractor sp. | reverse complement strand
TCCCCTGGCACCACCAGTACCTAAGAGCAATTTACACACAAATTTGGACTTGACTGCGATTTTTTATCGGTTCCAGGGTATAGTTCAACAAATGCAACTAAAAATAACATAAATCAAATCACTGCTGTTAATTGTGGTTGGTAGACTTTAAGCAATCGTATATTACAATATTCATATCGTTCAATTTATAGTAACAGGGGGTTTCTATGAGTATTGTAAGTGTACAGCATCTTTCGAAACGGTATTCATCTTTTGAGCTGCGAGACTATCGTTTGATGTCAGCAAAGGAAAAATAACCGGATTTATCGGGAGAAACGGAGCAGGAAAAACAACAACCATTAAATCCATGTTAGGGATCGTTCATCCCGATGACGGAGAGATTGACTATTTTGGTCTCTCCTTGAAAGAAAACGAAAATGAAATCAAGAAGAGGATCGGTTATTCTACCGGATCGATAGGCTGGTATCCGCGAAAAAAGATCCGGGATATCGTAAGCATTGTAAAAAGATTCTACGATATGTGGGATGATGGCGAATACAGGAGATACCTTAAATTATTCAACCTGGATGAGAACAAAGCACCCATTGAACTTTCAGAAGGTTTGAAGGTGAAGGTCGGCTATTACGGCGAGGAACTCGTCCTGAGAATGACGGAACTGGGACTCGGCACCTGTTGGGTCGGTGGCACCTACGACAACCATTCCGTCTCTGTGCAGGACGGTGAAACGCTCGTGCTCGTCTTCGGTAATATTGAGGCCTCTGTCAAGGATCGGGTAATTCGTTCTCTTGCGAGAAGCAAAAATCGAAAGGATATCTCCGAACGCATCGACTCGGATACAGCGGTTTTCCCGTCATTTATTACGAACGGGATGGAGACGGTAAAGCTGGCTCCGAGTGCGGTGAATCGTCAAAATCCCACGATTCACCTTAAGAACGGCGTCATAACAATGTCAGTTGATCTGGGTGCAAGGTTTGACCTTGTGGACCTCGGTATAGCAATGAAGCATTTTGAGATTGGAGCGGAAAACGGGAAATTTGAGCTGAAAAACGAAGGCCTTTTTATAGTGAGCAGATAGTCCATAAAAGCAAAAATAGCATATATTGGGCTTAGTCGGATGACTTTCAAAAGAAGTGGAATGTGTGCACATCACGTTTGACACCAAATGCGATACCATATGTAATAAAGGCAGGAAGGATAACGATGTCGAAAAATGAGATTCGGAGAGGATAAAGGTTTGCGGGGGAAGCAAAAGAAGAAAAACTGCAGGTATAGGGTCGAAAGGAATTAAAAAAATCAGTATGGGTAAGTTTTATTTTGTCCGTCATGGACAGACTGTCTGCTCGCAGATCTGACCGCAATCTGTTCGTAATCCGATCATAACTTTTTTTGATTTGCGTCTGATTTAGCGGTATGATTTTAAAGTAGCTGAAGTTCTGATTTGTTTGTCCTGACAAGAAGGAGAAGATGTTATGTTTCAGAATTCGAAGGTTGTGATCTGTGGTGTCGGAAACGTCGGTGCAACAACCGCATATACATTAGTCAATCAGGGACTTTGCGAGGAAATCGTCCTTATCGATATCAATAAGGAAAAGGCATTTGCGGAAGCACTTGATATGCAGCATGCGATCCATTTCATGAATCGGAACATTGTAGTTAAGGCGGGAGATTATTCCGACTGCAAGGATGCGGATATCGTCATCATCACGGCTTCAGCGCCGATGCCAAAGGACTCCCACAATCGTCTTGAGATGCTGAAGCCGAGTCTTAACATCGTGAAATCGATTGTGACGTCTGTCATGAAAAGCGGGTTTGGCGGAATCTTTGTCGTCATCTCCAATCCGGTCGATATCATGACTTATTTTACATGGAGGATTTCGGGGCTTCCGAAGAATCAGGTGATTGGGAGCGGAACAAACCTCGACAGTGCCCGCCTGAGCGTGGAGCTTGGCGAGATGTATAATCTTGACTCCAAGAGTGTCCAGGCCTATGTCATCGGAGAGCACGGCGACAGTGAAGTTATCTCCTGGGGAACGGCTATCATCGGCGGCAAGAGCGTCGAGAAGGTGATGGCAGATAATGCCTCACGCACCGGTACGACGACAAAAAATGATCTGTGGAAGGAGACGATCGAAGCCGGATGGCAGATTTTTAACCGCAAGGGAAATACTTCCTATGGAATCGCTTCCTCCGTCACCGCGATTGTAAAATCAATCCTGTTCAATGAGAACCGTATTTATCCGATCACAGTAGGCCTTGACGGGCAGTATGGGATAAAGCATGCTTTCTTAAGTGTGCCGACAATCATCGATAAAACAGGTGCACGTGAGATTGTCGAAATTAATCTTCGGGACGATGAGCTCAAGGCTTTGCAGAAGTCTGCGAAGATGTTAAGTGAATTTTATCCGGAGCTCGATACGCAGGCCTGAAAAATAAAAAATGTAAAGGTGTCAGTCTGCAAATATGAAGTCAAAAAATAACAGTGTTCGGTTTCTGTGAATGAAAGTTTATCGGAACCTGGCACCTTTCACTCACACTCAGTTCATATGATCGCATTTTCCACACTGTGTCATCAGATTTTTGCTGCCCTCCTTATAGAAGATCGGATCAGCTCCTTCAGCGTAGAGGCAGGGATAGCCCGGAAAGGTCAGCTGACGGAAGACAGTGACGAACGAAGAGAAAATTTCTTTCGGAGAAGCCCTAAAACAGGAGGAAAATGAGATGAGCAAAATTACACAGACAGCTGGCAGAAAAGCACTGGGAGAATTCGCACCGGAATTCGCGCATTTTAATGATGACGTGCTCTTTGGAGAAAACTGGAACAACCAGGATATTGACTTGAAGACGCGCTGCATCATCACGGTTGTGGCACTGATGGCGCAGGGCATCACGGACAGCAGCCTGAAATATCACATCCAGAACGCAAAGAACAACGGCGTGACACAGAGGGAGATGGCAGCTGTGATCACGCACGTCGCGTTCTACGCGGGCTGGCCGAAGGCGTGGGCTGTCTTCAATCTCGCAAAGGATGTCTACAACGAGCCGGTCACGGAGCTCACAGACAAGGACCGCTACCAGAATACGCTCTTCTTTCCGATTGGAGCCCCAAACGATGCCTATGCGAAATATTTCATCGGCCAGAGCTACCTGGCACCTGTCTCTACGGAGCAGATCCCGATCTTCAATGTGACCTTTGAGCCGGGCTGCCGCAACAACTGGCACATTCACCACGCAAAGTCCGGCGGCGGTCAGATGTTGATCTGCGTGGGCGGCCGCGGCTACTATCAGGAGTGGGGTAAGGAGCCTGTCGAGATGACACCGGGCACGGTCGTCAACATTCCGGCGGATGTGAAGCACTGGCACGGCGCAACTCCGGATTCCTGGTTCTCCCATCTCGCGGTGGAGGTCTCCGGAGAAGAAACATCCAATGAGTGGTGTGAGCCGGTCTCGGACGAGGAGTACAGGAAGGCCGTCTCTGAAGATTGCTGAGGGAAAAGGTGTCCACGGAAAAGGTGTCTGGTACGGATAAAAAAGTATGAAGTCGTTTATAAAAATTTATTCGGAAACTGATATCAGATAGCGTAAACATGAATCGAGAGTTACGGCGCCTCCGGTATATTCCCTGTCTACGGCGGGAAGATGTAATCTATAGCAAAAATCAATTTCAACATGGCATCTGATAATGTTCTTTCATCGGATGCCTTTTTTGATGGAGTTTACGCACTGACTGCGTAAGCTCCTTTTTAATTTCACCATAGCGTTTTTTATGGTATGCTTTTTGTATAATTCTGAGTTTAGCATAGGATCATACTGGCCACTGAAGCTGTGATCAGACTGGATGCATGGATTTCTGAATGTGAAATCAAACGATAGAAGCAAGGCAAAGTAGAAGAAATGGAGGAAGCTAACATGGGATCTTTATTGATTGCAGTTATTTATCTGATTTTTATCAGTCTGGGGCTTCCTGATTCGCTTCTGGGTTCCGGCTGGCCGGAGATGCAGGCTGCATTTGGTGTCCCATCTTCCTTTGCAGGATATGTGTCCATGACCATATCCTTCATGACGATCATTTCTGCCCTGGTCAGCCCGAAGCTGATGAGGAAGCTGCAGACGAAATGGATTGTTATCATTTCCATTCTGCTGACCATAGGTGGTCTTCTGGGCTTTTCTGTCTGTACAGAGTATTGGATGCTGTTTATCGTGGCAATACCTTATGGTCTCGGCGCAGGTGCAATTGACGCTTCGATCAACAACTATGTGGCAATGCATTACTCGGGCTCAGTTATGAATTTTCTGCACTGTTTTTACGGTGTGGGAGCCATGATCAGTCCCTACATTATGGCGGCTGCGCTTCGGTATGCGCGCTGGAATGAGGGTTATCGCTGGACAGCTTATCTGCAGACCGCTATTCTCCTGGTGTGCATCATATCGCTGCCTTTGTGGAAGAAGAACCAGACAGCGGAGGAGGAGGAGACGCTGAAGAACAGCGCAGGGATCCGGGAGGCAGTGAAAGAACCGGGTGCCATACAGACACTGATCGCATTCTTTGCCTACTGTGGCGGTGAGGCAACCTGCTTCCTCTGGGTACCCAGTTATTTTGCAGGAACAAAGCAGGGGATTGGTGCGGAAACAATCGCTTCCTTCGGCTCTCTGATTTTTGGCGGTCTGATGCTGGGGAGACTGATCGCTGGTTTTATCTCCAATCACTTTGGGGACAAGAAGATGATCCGCATGGGGATCGTACTCGAACTTTTTGGCATTCTGATTGTCATGCTTCCCTTCCCGGGATATATGATCACTGCTGTCGGTTTTGTGGTTATTGGAACCGGAATGGGACCGGTCTATCCGGCAATCCAGCATATGGCGCCGCAGAACTTTGGGAAGAAGAACAGCGCAGCCATGATCGGTCTGCAGATGGCCTCCGCCTATGTCGGCAGCACCTTTATGCCATTGGTTTTCGGTCTTCTGCAGCAGGCGGTGGGAATCTGGATCATGCCCTTCTATCTGCTTATTTTTGCTTTGATGAACATGGGGATGCTGGAACTTTCCTACAGGAAATTAAGGCAGGCTGGGATTTGAGACCCGGAAAACCTCCAGGTCTGTTTACACAATATTCTGGAAGATTTCAGAATCAAGATATTCATATTTTGGCTCCTATAAATTCTGCCGTTTTAATATTCTCCTCTTTTTCGTATATATTTTATCTGCTATCATTGAAGAGTAGCTTGTGCTTCCAGGAAGCGGATTGTACGAAAAACAGCTGATGCATTCCTGTTTATTCCGGAATGACAGCACATGGGACGGGGATTCATATGTAACAATTGGAGGGGATTATGGACGAAGGAAACAGGAAAAACAGTGGAGATCATATCCGGGAGGAATGGCCACTATTGAAAACAAGGCCGGACGGTTCTGTGAAATCACAGCCGGAGAAAGTGTATGTAAACCGGGAAGAAAAGCATGTATACCGAACCGGGGCAGCTGACCGTGCTGACAGACAGGCAGGCAGACAGCGTGTGCACGGGTCAGGCAGGCGTGAAGCAGCACAGCAAAAAGCGGTTATCTATGATACAAGCCAAAAGAACAAACCGGAAGAGAGAGGGCCGGTGGGAGGAAGACACTGCAGGAAAAGACCGCACCGCATGAAAAAAATACGCAGGTGGCTTCGGCGTAACAGACGGCTCTGTTATTTTATCCTGATCCTTCTGCTTGTGGTACTTGGAGTTGTCATAATAGGCAGAGCTGTGTCTGTCTACAATAAGAAAGTAAACGAGGAGCAGGCAGTGGCAGCCGAAAAGGCGGCCGCGAAGGCAGCTGCTGAGAAGGAGGCGGCGGAAAAGGCAGCCGCTGAACTTATCACACCGACGGATCTGCTCATGTCCTTTACCGGGGATTTTATCCTGGGAACAGATGAGAATTTTCTCTATGATACCAGTATGAACGCTTACTATGATGCCAATGGCGCCAAATACTTCCTGGATGGAGTACGTCCGGTTTTTCAGCAGGATGATCTTACGGTCATCAATTTTGAGGGGACTCTCACAGATGAGACAGACCGCGTGCCTAATCAGTTTGCGTTTAAAGCTCCGCCCGAGTACGTGGATATCATCAATGACAAATATCATGCTTCCATAGAAGCTGCCAACGTCGCAAATAATCACAGTCACGACTACGGAGAGAAGAGCTTTACGGATACGCTCACAACCCTGAGCGACAATAATATTCTGACCTTTGGCTACGACGACGTAGCTGTTAAAGAGGTCAAAGGCGTAAAGGTCGGGCTTTTCGGCATTTATGAGCTCGATGAGTATGGCGGGGTGGCGCCTCAGGTCACACAGGATATCCAGAAGCTGAAGGACCAGGATTGTGACATCATCATAGCGGTCTTTCACTGGGGTAATGAGCTGCAGAGCTGTCCGGATGAGTATCAGCACACACTGGCGCATCAGGCGATCGATGAGGGTGCGGATCTGGTGGTGGGCCATCATCCCCATGTTATCCAGGGTATAGAGTATTACAAGGGGAAAACAATCATGTACAGCCTTGGCAACTTCCTGTTCGGAGGCAACAGCAACCCCACCGAGATCGATACTGTTATTTTCCAGATGAAATTCAGTGTGGACGACCATGCGAAGATCACAGGTAACGCAATCAATATTATTCCATGTCTGGAAGGCACCAACTGGCAATACAACGACTACCAGCCAACCATACTGACAGGCAACGAAGGACAACTGGTCATAGATAAACTCGATGAAAGAAGCCAGGAAATTGCAAATACTTACGATGACGTAGAATCTGTATACAACAGTGAGACAGATGGAACGATTGGATTTCAGAATGGAAACGAGGCACTCGACGCTGAAGCTGTCAGTACTTCCACCACAACGTAAGACGCGTGACAAAGTGTCAGTAGTAGGCTCTTTGTCACAGACGATGCATCAGTATAATTTATTATTCCGATCGGGTTGTTCCAGCCAGAAAATGAAGGGTGAATTGATGAATTTGACAGAAAGTCTGATGAAAGAGATTTCAGAAAAATATCATGCAAGTCTGGAATCACTGTGGAAGGCATATCCTGACTACAAGGTGGTCAGAGATCCGTATTCCGGAAAGTGGTTTGCCCTTTTCATGAAGGTAAGGGCGGAACATTTAGGGCTGGGAAGCTCCGATATCTGGGACACAGAAGATGATATCCCTGTTGTGAACGTAAAGTCAGACCCGGAGTTTATCGGCATGGTGACCCAGGCGGAGGGTTTTTTCCCGGCTTACCATATGAATAAAAGGCATTGGGTGACAATCAGGCTTGACGGTCCTGTTTCGAAAGGACAGGCTCTGGATATGATCGATCGTTCCTGGCAGCTGATCTGCAACACACCGACGAGACGGATTTATGAAGCTGTCAAAAAAGTGCCAAAGGGCCGTGTAGCTACCTATGGCCGTATTGCTGAGCTGGCAGGGAACCCCAGGATGAGCAGAGCAGTTGGAAATGCTCTGCATAAGAACCCTGACCCGGAACATATACCCTGTTACCGGATTGTCAATTCTGAGGGAAAACTGTCCGGACGCTTTGCGTTTGGCGGTGAGGAAGTGCAGAAAAAGCTCTTGGAAGCAGATGGCATTGAAGTGGGAGATGACTACAAGGTTGACCTTGCAAAGTATGGCTTCTGATTGCGTTCGGTTTGTGATCAGCGTGTGAAGATGATCGGATTTGGTCTGATCTCTCCAACACAGCAGACAGGAATCTATGTTCGCAATTTTCTTGCGGCAATTCTTCATATCATGAAGGGATTTGAAAATCAATATGGGAAAATTCTATTTCGTCCGACACGGACAAACAGTCTGGAACGTGGAAAACAAAATCTGTGGTGCGACTGACAGCCCTCTGACCGAATTGGGACATGCACAGGCAAGAGAAACCGGACGGGTCCTGAAGCAGAAAATGGATACAGGAGAGATCTCAATCGATAAAATTCTGACCTCTCCGCTCAGCCGTGCTTATGACACAGCTAAAGAGATTGCAGAGATGACCGGCGTTCCGATGGAGGCTGAACCACGGCTGATCGAACAGAACTTTGGCAAATGGGAGGGCACGGCAAGAAATGGAAAAGATTTCGCCATCGCCAAGCAGAATTTCTGCGACAGCTTTCAGGGTGGTGAGTCGATGATGCGGATGGCGCAGCGTATCTACAATCTTTTGGATGATCTGAAGCAGGAGCCGGAGACAACGTATCTTCTGGTCGCCCACAACGGTATTTCCAGGATCATAGAGTCTTACTTCCGCGACATGACCAATGAAGAATTTGCCGCCTTTGGTATCAGGAATGCAGAAGTACGGGAATATGACTTCTGAGGTAGCAGTCCCCGCTAACCCTGTATCAGCATGGTTTGCGGGGACTGTTTGTCTCATATGATCAGCATCCGCTTCCGTCCAGGCGACAGGCTGCACCATCATGGGGCCGGGATTTCAATCCTGCATCCTCAGGTGTCAGTGTGACGGTTCCGTCTTCAAGAACTAAGCACGGAATGCCAATGTAGCCATTTTCCCTTGCATCGTTGAAAACCTGATTTTTATCACGGATGCGGGTAAATTCCTTTAACTTTCTTACATCCGATCCAATATCAATCACTTCAAAGTCTGTATTTCCTTCAACCTGTTTTTCCACGTAAGAACAATCAGGGCAGGATGGCATTCCATATATTTTAATCATTTCAATTCCTCCATAATAATACGAATCAATAAGCTGATTCCACTTAGTATTCAGCTTTTATCTTTCCTGTTGTCAGAGAAACACTTCTGACAGAGATCATTATAACATGAATGCCAGCATCTATGTGGAGGTGTTCTTTTTTCTTTGCTGCAAAAAATCATGCATTATGCACAATACAGCTATGCTGATGATGGGCTTATTGCTCGTGAAGCAAAAATCTCAGAATTTGAATTGTAATAATACAATTGACATTATAGGAGATGGGGATTATAGTCATTATAGATCATTACTTTGAGAGGAAAAAGAACATGCAAATCACCAGTAAATTTACAATTGCAATCCATATCCTGGCCTGCATCGACTATTTTCACGGGAAGATTCCGGTGAACAGCGGACTGCTCTCGCAGAGCATTGGTGCCAACCCCGTTATAGTGCGGGGAGTCATGTCAGTACTCAATAAAGCGGGTATGATAAACGCAGGAAAAGGCCGGAATGATGCGACATTGAAGAAGCCTCTTGCCGAGGTGACCTTTTATGACATCTATGAGGCTGTCGATGAGACTGCTGAAAAGGGAATCTTCCATTTTCATGAGAATCCAAGCCCGGATTGCCCGGTAGGCCGCAACATTCACAAGGCCCTGGACGGAGAGCTTCTGAAAGTACAGCACGCAATGGAGGATGAGATGAAAAAGATCCCCGTATCCGCTGTCACAGAAGAGATCCGGAAGGATATTCAACTGGAGGGATAAAGCGCAGAAAACGGAAGATCCTGGCAAGCGGGAAACTGAAAGAGAACCAATCAGGCAGAACAGGGTAACAAGAGAAGAGGAATCATATGGAGCAGACTATGACACAGGCACAGCGCCTGGATTATCTCACGGAATTTTTTATCAAAGAGTCAGTGGAGTACAGAGATCTTGCAGTGCCTGCAGAGACGGACGAGAAAAGAAAGCTTCTGCGGTCTCTGATGAATATCCGTATGCCGGCACCGCTTCCGGAAGATGTACGCAGGGTACAGGACGAGTATCTGCGGGAGCGGAACCGGGAGAAGGGAATTGTTCATGTAGAGGATATTCCTACAGTCGCCCGGCAGGGAAGCCGTTACCCTTTCGGTGACAGAATTTCGATCTGGCAGGGAGATATCACAAGGATTTGTGCTGATGCAATTGTGAATGCCGCAAATTCGCAGATGCTGGGCTGCTTTGTTCCTATGCATACATGTATAGACAACTGCATTCATACATATGCCGGAGTGGAGCTGCGTCTGGAATGTGACCGGCAGATGCAGGAACTGCGTAACAAATACGGCAAAAGCTACGAACAGCCAACTGCAGTACCGATGCTCACAGATGGTTACAATTTGCCTGCTGCACATGTAATTCACATCGTGGGGCCAATCGTGTACAGCCAGCTTAATGCAAAGCTTGAGCATGCGCTGGCTGACTGTTATCTCCGGACGCTGGATCTGTGTGCGGAGAATGGAATCAAAAGTGTTGCCTTCTGCTGCCTGTCAACGGGCGTATTCAGATTTCCGAACAGACGTGCCTGCGAAATTGCAGTAGAGACAGTGACAAGGTGGCTCGCCGCGCACCCGGGGACAGTGGAAAGAGTCATATTCAATGTCTTTAAGGATACGGATAAGCGGTTGTATGAGGATCAGCTGTTTTCATAAATTCAGCTGCTCTCATAAATGGCTGTTTCAGGCAGCCTTGCCTGGAATGAGAATGTACTCTGATTCGTGCCAAACTTAGAATATACTATGGTTCGCACCAGATACAAGAAGGAGGATGTGGCAATGATTCATAAAATACCAAAGTCAGAAAACACGCAGAATGGAGCAGAAAAGCTCCGCGATGCGCTTGATCATGCGGAGACCGTCATTATTGGAGCTGGCGCCGGATTGTCCACATCCGCAGGATTCACCTATACCGGAGAGCGCTTCTCGCGATACTTTGGTGATTTTGCTGCGAAGTATCATTTTACGGACATGTATTCCGGTGGTTTCTATCCCTATCCTGCACTGGAGGAGCAGTGGGCATTCTGGAGCCGGTACATCTATATCAACCGCTATGTTTTTCCTCCAAAGCCGGTATATCAGGAGCTGCTTGATATTGTCAGAGATAAAGACTACTTTATCCTGACGACAAACGTGGATCATCAATTTCAGAAAGCCGGTTTTGACAAGCATCGCCTCTTCTATACGCAGGGAGACTACGGACTGTGGCAGTGCAGCAGACCCTGTCACAAGCGTACCTATGACAATAAGGAGACGGTTGTGAAGATGCTTCTTTCACAGGGATTTTCCATTGGAAGGAACAGTTCGCTTATTGTGCCTGAGACAGAAGGCGGGAAAACAGATTTCAGAAGGCTTACGATGGAGGTGCCGTCTGCACTTGTGCCCTACTGTCCGGTCTGTGGGGAGCCCATGTCCATGAACCTGCGCTCTGATGATACCTTTGTCGAGGATGAAGGGTGGATGCAGGCGTCCGATCGGTATTCCGATTTTCTGCGCAGACACCAGTGCTGCAGGACGCTTTTTCTTGAGCTTGGGGTGGGATGGAATACACCCGGCATCATCAAAATGAACTTCTGGAAGATGACCGGCAGCTGGAAGGATGCCACCTATGCCTGTCTCAATTTTGGAGATGCGTATGCGCCGGATGAAATCCGGGATAAATCCATCTGTCTGAATGGAGACATAGGAGAGATTCTCCGGAATGTATGCAGATCATAAAATGTAAAAAATGCTCTCATCTGCGCAGAATAAAGATGACAGGTCACATGGTATTCCGAGTACAAGGTAAACGGAAAAAAGGTGTACCTGTCATTTTTTCAGGCAGTATGGGAGCAATCGTTTATACAAGCTGCGGCTTATACCGTATATGTATCAGAAATGAATCACCTCCGGGTCCTCTGTAAAGCTGCAGATCTCAGCAGTCGCATTTTTCAGATAAAAGACTGCTGTATTTCCGTCCCCGGCAGTATACATGGACTTAAGATCCGGATTTGCGTCCAGCATGGACTGCTGTGCCTCAATCCGTTCATCGTGTACAGCCTCCGCAGTCAGACGGATCCATTTCCCTTTTGCCATGCCACTGATGGCGATCTGCGGATGTGCCAGCATCTGCTGCGCCACCTTCTTTTTCAGCCCTGTCTGAATATAGAGTTTTCCCTCAAAGATGTTCTGCGCGCCGAAGGGACGGACCTGTGGATTGCCTGCTTCATCTACGGTTGCCAGATACCACACACCTGCTTTTTTCAAGAACTCCAGTACTTTTTCCATTGCTGTTTTCTCCTTTGATTCTATATTATTGTTGTTCATTAATGAACAGATATCGATTGTTCGTTGAGGAACAGATAATCCTGAACAAATACATCTCCAATGATCCAATACGTTTTCCAGTGACTGTCGGGCTTAAACCGAAGCTTCAAACATATAGCCGGTCATGGCCATTGATCCAAGATTACAAACGTTATTAAAAGCTCTAACCGTGTCGTCTGCTCCCGCGCCAAGACAGTACAGAAGCGGAAGAAAATGATCCGGTGTCGGCACTGCATAGGCCGCTTCCGGCAGCTTATCATAATGGATCACGATATCCTTCTTACCGGCGAGGACAGCATCCGTAATTTTTTTATTGAAGCTGATGGTCATTGGTGTGCCGCCTTCATTGTCCCATTCTACACGCATCAGATTGTGTACGACATTCCCGCTTCCAAGAATAAGATATCCATCATCCCGCAGAGAAGCAAGCTGCTTTCCGATTCCATAGCTCTCATCTGCAGAAAGCCTTGCATTTACGGACAACTGAACCACAGGAATATCGGCTTCCGGAAACATGTGTACCAGGACGGTCCAGGTGCCGTGATCGATACCCCAGTCATTGTTGACAGATACCTTGTCTCTCAGAATAGTCTGTACCCGTTCTGTTAAATGAGGATTGCCTTTCGCGGGATATTTTACGGCATAGAGTTCCTCAGGAAATCCATACATATCATAGATCTGCCTTGGCTGTGGCGCACTCTGTATGTAAGTGCCGTCTGTATACCAGTGCGCGGAGACAGCCAGGATGGCCTTTGGTTTTCCATAGTGTGCGATAACATATCTGCCAATATCTTCCATACCTTTTGTGATATCGTTATGCTCGATGGCAATCATCGGACTGCCGTGGCCCGAGAAAATAACAGGCATTCTTAAGTTCTGTATCTGATCGTTTTCCTTTCACCTTAATACTGAATCATAAACCCGCGAGAAGAAATTATATCTCCGTTCACTGGTCTGCCCCAAAGCGCCTTCCATGACAGGCATCTGAACAGGAACGAAGGGACAAGCATGGCTAAGAAGAATCACATTAAAATGTTGACATAGTCCATTTATTGAAGTAACTTCAGAATATCACATCACATATGAAAGTCAATTGGTATCTTTTACGAGTGCAGGTCATTTTCATATTACTATATGATGCACGCATCATCGATCCAAGTGGATATGCAGGTTCTGATATGGAAGAATATTAACTGATGGAGGAAACACATATGAATGAAAGTACACAAAAGCAGGGGAAGGATTTATTCGGCATCTGTCCATATGTTACGACACAGAAAGTATTGCAGGGGAAATGGGCAATCCTCATTCTTTCCCAGCTCGAAGACGGCCCTGTACGTTTTAATGAACTTCTGCGCAGAATTGATATTGCCCAGGGAACGCTGTCCACTCAGTTGAAATATCTGGAAAAAGAGGGACTGATCCACCGCAACGTATATACAGAAGGAACACTTCGCGTGGAGTATGCCATGACACCAATCGGAGAGAAGTTCAGAACAGTTCTGCGGGCAATCGAGATATGGGGCAATGAATATATCGACTATCTGAAAACAAATCGCGCCAACAATCCTGGCGAATGAAAAAAGATAAGTTCTGTCTGAAGCAGCAATTTACAAATACCATCTGCATCAAAACAATGCTGCCGCAACAGAATCAGGATAAATCCGGAGGAATGATGAAAATTACAACATTGTCTGATTACCTGAAGAAGCAGTACGGACAGAAAATTTATAAGCTTTCCCTGGAATCCGGCTGCACGTGCCCGAACCGTGATGGAAGAATAGGGACCGGAGGCTGCACTTTCTGTTCCGCTGGCGGATCAGGTGAGTTTGCGAAATCCATACAGGATATCCATAGCATAGAAGAGCAGATTGATGCAGCCAAGGCTATGGTTGACCGGAAAATTCCGGCGTCTATTCCTGCTTCCGAAAGAAAATACATTGCCTACTTTCAGTCTTACACAAATACATATGGAGATACGGACTATCTCTATGATCTCTATAGCCGCGTTATAAGGCGCAAGGACATAGTGATTCTTTCCATAGGGACAAGGCCGGACTGTATTGATGCTGAAAAACTGGAGATGTTGCAGCGGCTGAACAAAATCAAACCGGTCTGGGTTGAACTGGGTCTGCAGACGATACATGATCGCACAGCCAGACAGATTCACCGTGGATACCCGACCTCTGTTTTTACGGATTGTTACAGGCGGTTAAAGGAAGCAGGACTGACAGTGGTTGTGCATGTAATCCTTGGGCTTCCCGGGGAATCCAGAGAGGATATGCTCGGGACGGGGCGGTTCCTGGGCGCTCTCCAGCCAAAGCTCGATGGAATCAAGCTGCAGATGCTGAATATACTGAAGGGATCCACGCTGGCAGAAGAATATGCCGCCCACCCGTTTTCCCAGATGTCCATGGAAGAATACTGCGATCTGGTGGTGGCGTGCCTGAAGCTGCTGCCGGAGGGTACAACGGTTCACCGGATGACGGGAGACGGGCCGAGAAATCTGCTGATTTCCCCACGTTGGGTTACCGACAAGAAACGGGTCATCAATCTATTGCGCACGAAGATAGAACAGGCCTGAATGTGATTTAGGCAGCAACATCTATGTTCATTCTTCATGCTGATGTACCAGATAACATCCGTCTTCGTGTGCATTGATGACGCCCACTGCCTGCAGATAGGAATAGACCACCGTTGTTCCTGTGAATTTCATACCGCGCTTCTTCAGATCTTTGGAGAGGCTGTCTGATAACGGAGAACGATTTAATCCCTTCTCGTAAATTACTTTGCCCTTTGTCCAGCTCCAGAGATAATCCGAAAAGCTTCCATATTCCTTTTGGATTTCCAGAAATACCTTTGCGTTGGTTACGGCAGCCCGTATTTTCAGCCGGTTCCGTATAATACCCGGATCGGATTGCAGCGCAGCTATTTTCTCTTCATTGTACATGCTGACCTTTTCCGGATCAAAACCGTCAAAGGCCTTCCGAAACGCCTCCCGTTTGTTCAGTACACACTCCCACGACAACCCCGCCTGAAAGCATTCCAGGATCAGCATTTCAAACAGTTTCTGGTCATCATGTACGGGGACACCCCATTCTTCATCGTGGTAATGTATATACCGCTCGTTGTTCGGGTTTGCCCAGAAGCAGCGCGTTTTTCCATCTTTCCATTTCATTTCCATACTATTTTCTCTCTTATATTTTGCTATATTATTTTCAGACTGTCTTATTACAAGACTTTTAAGACCGTCAGAAAAATACCATCACACATAGTTACTGCACTGTGTAAAATATATCACAGTTGATGCATCCTGTCTGTGTTTACAAGCTCTGTCAATATTTTCGTTTACATTACAGTTTATTGGTCTGTCGGTAAGGAAACTTCTCATACAGTCCTTTGGAATAAGTATTTCGAACAGAAACGAACAAATGAGAAGTTCTCTTTATGGAAAATCTCTGAACAGATGACCCGTATACAGACTTTGCAATGTGCAGCCAGCGGTGAAATACTTGCTTTAAAAACAAAAACAGATATGATAATAGTATCCACAGAACAAAGCGATGTAAAGTCTCACACAGAAAATCAAATGGAAGAATATAGGTTACTGTTCAGAGGCAATGTCATTTAGTTTAGAGATGAAAACCAGTCTATGTTTTCATCTCTAAACTAAATGACATTGCCAGTGAATTGTAACGAATATAGGGCTATGATCCGGACATGGTGTATGATCAGATCCATGAGGTGGCGCAATGGCATATTTTGAACGTACTGCTAATGATAAACGTACTGCTAATGTTGAGGAAAATAATAAAGATATCACCGTTGTTCTTGATCATAAATCAGACGCAGATAATCATGTATACGGCGACACGCCGCTTCCGTTTGCGAGTACTGTAACAAGAGGGCAGGACAGGGACAAATTTTCCGGAAAGAACTTTACTGAGAACAATAGAGCAGCCAGGAGTCATACAAGGGAGACGACTGCACCAGCTGGTACCGCACAGGTGCAGGAAGTACCAGAAAAGATTCTGGCAATGATCCGCCTGTACGAATATGGAGACGGATCCCTTCTGAACAAGTCAAAGAACTTTTATCAGCAGGGAAAATTCATGGATGATTACGAAGACCATGTCCCGTGGAATGGCACGCTGCAGCGGTATTTCACCACCTATCATGACCTGAATCTCCGTCAGCTGCGCGGATATTTTACCTGGAGAACGAAGGTGCGAAGAGGAGAATACACACCAATTTCCACTTCGCTCGCATATATGTATATTTATGAACTGCTATGTGGAATCGGATCTGATTCTCCGGAGGATACGCTTCGCAGGATCAGAGATTTTGGGAGAGGATACCTGGATTCCGGGATTGGGGACAGGGGCATGTACCGAAATCTCCATAGATGGTCTCTGGAGTATGCAGTTCTGCATGCGCTTCCAAAGGAAACCATTCTGCAATATGCAGATCCGGCTGTGCTGGAAAAAGATCATGCGTTAACAGTCCTGAAGCATCCGGATGAATATACAGACGATGCCGTTTTTTCTGCGCTGGTCACCGTCGGGGAAACGAAGCTGAAGGATTCCCCGGTCCTGAAGGCTGATGCAGCCAAAGATACAGCCAAAGAAGAGCTTCTATCTGCCAAAGGAAAACATCTTTTCTCTGCGGTGTGGCGCCGTCTATCCGCTCATTATCAGCAAGAAGGCAAGGACATTTTTACCGCCTGCTTTGGTCAGGCGAAGGCATACAGATGGTATCCTCTGTCCAATGCTGTGTACTATGAGCCCTACGAGCCCTCTGACACGGATTTTGCTCTGGACGAATGCAGATCCTACCACTTTCACAATGGTGTCTGGGAGGAAAAACGTTATGATCAGCTCTATTGCGACAAGGACAAGCTGCATGCCATCATTCATGAAGCGGACAGATATTTCCGCAGATATCTGAAAACCGGCCATTATACAAAGAAAAAGCCGGAGGAAGCCTGGGTATCACCATATGTCGAGGCAGTGCTGGAAGCAGAGCATCAGGCAGAAATCGAAGCGGCCAGGCCAAAAGTCAGCATTGATTTTTCCCGGCTTGAAGGCATTCGGCGTGACGCTATTGTCACGAGGGACAGTCTGTTAACGGATGAGGAAAAAAGCGGAACATCTGCTACATTTGCTGACCTGGAAAATACGCTGCAGAAGAAAAATACAGCCTCCAAATATATGAATGCAAAAACTGAAAGGGCAAAGACAGAGTCAGAGGAACCAAGGTTAAAGCCAGAAAGAACGAAGACAGAGCCAGAAGAGTTAAAAACAGAACCAGAATGGCTGAAGAAAGAACCAGCAGAGCCGGAAGGGCCGGCCAATCCTGAAGCCTTATTCTCCAAGGGCGGTTACAATGATCTGAATCCACTGTACCTGCAGCTGCTTACAGACCTGCTTTCAGGAAAAAATATCAGGCAAAAAATCGCAGAAAACAGGCTCATGCCCTCCATCGTCACCGATACAATCAATGAGGTTTTCTTTGATGAAATCGGAGACAACATCCTCGAATGTGATGGATCGCAGATTACAATTGTCGAAGATTACAGGGATGACTTGATTAATCTATTACAATGATATCAGGCTCAGAAGGTAAATGTTTATGAACGTACATCTTTTGACCCTGACATCATGAAATGTCAGCCTGTTCCGGATGGCAGAATAACCTGTTCGGATGGTCGAATAATCTGTTCGGACGTCAGGACAACCTGTTTCCGGATGGCAGAATAATAAAGGAGTCAGAACGAATGCATACAGAGCAGAAAAAAGTGCCAAAACGGATTGCACAGACCGTATTGAATTCCCTGAAGGGCGGCGTTGTACCACGGATCGGGCTTCCCTATATAACGGTTGGCAGGAAGAACGAGATTGCAGCACTTCTGCATGACGTAGATATCATTTCCGAAGGCGGAGCATCCTTTCGTTTCATTGTCGGTCGTTACGGTTCCGGTAAAAGCTTTCTGATCCAGACGATCCGCAACTATGTCATGGACAGGGGATTTATTGTAGCGGACGCTGATCTTTCCCCCGAGCGCAGGCTGCAGGGGACCCACGGGCAGGGTCTGGCAACATACCGTGAGCTGATCAGCAACCTGTCCACAAAGACAAAGCCGGAGGGCGGTGCGCTGTCACTCATTCTCGATCGCTGGATCAGCACTCTGCAGACGGAGGCCGCACAGGAGACAGGAGCGGACCCGGGGGACCCGGTACTGACCAGAGCAGTGGATCAGAAAATCCTGGCCGTCACCTCCCAGATCAGTGAGCTTGTGCACGGATTTGAATTCGCCACCCTGCTGTCCCGGTATTATCATGCCTATATTGAGGCAGACGATGAGACAAAGATGAAAGTGATCCGGTGGTTTCGTGGTGAATATGCCTTGAAGCGGGAAGCAAAGGAGGAGCTCGGTATTAACATCATCATTACAGATGATGACTGGTACGATTATCTGAAACTCTTTGCCCTTCTGTTCCGGCTGGCGGGATATTCCGGCCTGATGATCATGATTGACGAACTGGTCAATATTTACAAGATTCCAAACAGCATCACCAGGCAGTACAATTACGAAAAGATGCTGACCATGTATAACGATACGCTGCAGGGAAAGGCAAAGTATCTCGGCATCATCATGGGATCCACACCGCAGGCACTGGAGGACAAAAGACGTGGTGTCTACAGCTATGAGGCACTTCGTTCCCGGCTTGCAGAAGGCAGGTTCTCGCGTCCCGGAGCCAGAGACCTGCTTGCCCCTGTGATCCATCTCGAACCCCTGACGCCTGAGGAAATGCTGGTGCTATGCGAAAAGCTCGCCGATATGCATGCCGGTCTTTATGGATATACGCGTAAAATAACTACGGAACAGCTGGGAGATTTCGTGAAGCTGGAATATGGACGGATTGGTGCGGATCAGAACATCACGCCGCGGGAAGTGATCCGTGATTTTATCGAGCTGCTGGATCTGCTTTATCAGAATCCTGAAATGGATATGATGGAACTTATGAAATCGGATGATTTTTCCTATGCAAAGTCCGATGCGGTTTCTGATAAAACAGACCAGCATTACGCTGAATTTACGTTATGAAGTACCTGAACCTGGATTACCCCGACCAATACTATGCATTACAGGAACCGGATCACCCGGAAGTATACTATGAAACAAGACCCCGGATTTTATAGAATAACTGTTGTATATATTATATATATCCGGATTATTTGGAGTTTGCGCTATGAATATCTTTGAAAGATATGCACCCTTTATCCGGGATTATATTTATCATTCCGGATGGCAGACACTGCGGGGAGTTCAGAATGCCGCAGGAGAGGCTATCTTCAACACGGATGAAAATGTTCTTCTTACTGCTTCGACTGCTTCAGGAAAGACCGAGGCGGCATTTTTTCCCATTCTCACACTGCTGGATGAGGATCCCTCCCATAGTGTGGGTGTTTTATATGTTGCCCCGACCAAGGCACTGATTAACGATCAGTTTATCCGATTAAATGAGCTATGCGAGGAGGCGGGCATTGCCGTTTACAGATGGCACGGAGACGTGGCACAGAGCAGGAAACGCAAGCTTCTTCGGAAACCTTCAGGAATATTGCAGATTACGCCGGAATCTCTGGAGTCTCTGATGATCAACAAGCATATGGAGATCCCGTCTCTTTTCGGAGATCTCCGGTTTATCGTCATAGATGAGATACATTCTCTTCTGCGTGGCGACAGGGGGCTGCAGACCTTCTGCCTGATCGAACGTCTTTGTGCTCTGGCAGGATGTAATCCCAGAAGAGTCGGGCTCTCCGCAACAATCGGGAATCCGGAGGCTGCTGGTCGGTTTCTTTCGGCAGGTAGCGGAAGAGACTGTATCATTCCGAAATTTGAAGGCGGTAAGGAAGTCTGGCGCCTGTCGATGGAGCATTTTTTCAACACGGCGCCTCAGGCTGATGAAAATAATATTATTGCGTCCACGGACAAGACTGAATCTGTCACCCAGGAAGAAAATGACCGGAATCATATGCAAGGGGATGATAACAGGAACGATCCATCAGATACCGATGATCTCGAAGTAGCTGCTCACAATGCACCTGCAGCAGCTGATCCGGGACTTGCCTATATTTTTGAACATACAAGGGGCAAAAAATGCCTGATCTTCACAAACTCACGGGAAGAGTGTGAATCCGTCTGCCAGCACCTCCGGCAGTACTGTGAAGCAAATCATGAGCTGGACCGGTTTCTGATTCACCACGGCAATCTGTCCACTTCCTACCGGGAGAGCGCCGAGGAGCAGATGAAGGATGATGACTCCCTGATGAGCGTCTGTGCAACGGCTACACTGGAGCTGGGAATCGACATCGGAAAGCTCTCCCGGGCATTTCAGATAGACGCGCCCTTTACTGTATCAGGATTCCTGCAGCGCATGGGCAGAACAGGGAGACGCGGAGATCCTCCGGAGATGTGGTTTGTGATGCGGGAGGACCATCCGGAACCGCGCGCCATGCTGCCGGACATGATCCCCTGGTATCTGATTCAGGGCATTGCTCTGGTACAGCTGTATATTGAGGACCGGTTTGTGGAACCACCGAGGACAGGAAGACTGCCCTATAGCCTGCTATATCACCAGACCATGAGCACACTGGCCTCCTGCGGGGAAATGACGCCGGGAGAGCTTGCCTCCAGGGTGCTGCCCTTGTCCTGCTTTCACAAAATTACACAGGACGATTATCGCCTGCTTCTGAGGCATCTGATCGAAATTGACCACATAAACCAGACGGAGAACGGCGGTCTGATTGTAGGGCTTACAGGAGAGCGGATTGTAAACAATTATAAGTTTTATGCCGTGTTCCAGGAAAATCCCGAGTACACCGTCCGGTCCGGTTCAGAGGAGCTGGGCACCATCGTCAAACCACCGCCAGTCGGGGACAAGATCGCAATTGCCGGAAGAGTGTGGGTTGTGGAAGAAGTAGATCATAAGAAACGGGAGGTATACTGTACCCTCGTAAAAGGAAATATCCCCGCTTACTTTGGAGATGTGGCAGGTGATATTCATACCCGGATTCTGGAGAGAATGTACGGTGTGCTTTGTGAAGATAAGAGCTATCCGTACCTTATGCCTCATGCGGTCTGCCGTCTTGCACAGGCGAGAGAGACCTTTCGTAAATCCGGAATAGCAGACCATCCGCTTGTGCATCTTGGCGGCAATATGTGGGCACTCTTTCCATGGCTTGGGAGCTATGCATTTCTGGCGCTCGAACGTTTTCTGAAGATCCGCTGTGCGAAAGTGCTTGGTCTGAGAGGCCTGAATGCTTCCAGACCATACTATATGCAGTTCACGATGAAGGTAACCGAGGAGGAATTTTATCGTATCGTGGCAGAAGAAGCTGCCAAGGACATCGATCCGCTGGAGCTTGTTTTTCCCAAAGAAGTACCCATCTTCGAAAAATACGACGAATACGTACCGGAAGAACTGGTGCGGAAAGGATTCGCCTATGGCGTTCTGGATGTAGAAGGCATGCGCGCAAGAGTGCTATCCTGGGGTGACAGGGGGAAAACGTGACAGAGCGGCAGGGCCGAGGATTCTCATACATCCGCCTGATGCTCTTTTTGCTGTGCAGATGCATATTTTCCCGGAGACATTCCGGTTGCTTTTCGGAATGCAGTAATGAAATAATTGTAATCTTCATAACCACATTGATCGGAAACCTCCGATATACTCAGCTCCGGGTGCTGGAGAAGGAGGTCTTCCGCATATTGTATCCGCATCCTGCGGATGTATCTGGATGGACTTTCTCCATAGCTCTGGCGGCAGATTGTATAGAGCGTACTTCTGCCTATTTTGAAATGACTGCAGATGTCCTCTACCGTAATGTTGTCAGTGAAATGGCTGGCCAAATACTGATCAATCTGTTCCGGCAGTTCCTGTCCCTTTAGCTGAATGATCCGGTTCATTGCCAGGTATTTCGCCACTGCACACATAAGATTGCTGGCGGAGACCATATAATTTTCGGAAAAGAGCGGCACCTTCATGCATTCCCTTTGCAGCTTTTCCTTTTCAATTCTGTAGCCGCTGCATTTTTCAAGTATTTCATCATACATTGTCTGTCTGTCCGTGCCGCACATGGCATTGCCGAAGAAAAGATAGCCAATGAGAATATGGCTGACATAGATTGGCACGATACTCTCTGTCAGCCCTGCGTGACAGCGATAGGTATAAGCCACATGCCTTCCGCTGGCCGTTTTCAAAGCCTCTGCGTCGCAGACATGACAGGCCTGCAGACAGTCCGGATCAGAACGCAGAATGCGGCAGACACCCGGGACGTCGTCCGGATACGCTGCAATCTCTTTCATATGATCATCGAAAACGGTAATCCGTATAGACGTAACCGTATAGAAATCCTGCAGAATCCCCTTCAATTGGACCATATCATACGTTGCTATCATTGCTATACCCTTTCCTTTAACCCGGCTGATCTCATGTTTTATATCAGTGCATGTTTCATATCAGTGAATTTTTTACTTAACAATTATAGCATGCTGCGAATATCGTATGGGGTGGAAAGTATACGGCATTCAGCAGCCTCTGCGTTGAAAGATATTTAAATATGTCCGTATGGCAGCAATATGCAGTATTGAATATGCCCGTATGATGACAGTATGGAGTATAATAGAAGAGCCGGACGGGAATAACCCCGTACCGGCTCGAATTCCTGTATCGGCAAAAGGAGGTAAGAATATGGCTGTTGTTGGTGCTGTAATGGTTCCGCATCCGCCGATGATTCTTCCGGAGGTAGGACGCGGATCGGAACGGATAATAGAAAAAACGACACACGCCTATGAGCAGGCGGCTGATTTTGTGGCTTCTCTTGAACCGGAGACGATTGTGCTATCCTCCCCGCATAGTATCATGTACGCGGATTATCTTCATATTTCTCCGGGGAAACACGCTTCCGGAAACATGGGACGCTTTCGGGCCCCGCAGGTGGAAATTGCCCGGGATTACGATGAGGAACTCTCAGAAATGCTGTGCAGGCTTGCCAAAAAGAATCACATCCCGGCCGGATATCTGGGTGAGCGTGATCCGTCTCTGGACCACGGAACCATTGTGCCGCTTTACTTTATCATGCAGAAATACACAAATTTCAAACTGGTGCGGCTTGGCATCTCCGGCATTTCTCTGGCAGAGCAGTATCGTTTCGGTATGCTGGTGCAGCAGGCCGCAGAGACTTTAAACCGGCGGGTCGTATATGTGGCGAGTGGTGACCTGTCGCATAAGCTGAAGGAGGATGGGCCCTATGGGTTCGATCCACATGGACCAGTATATGATGCCCGGCTTCAAGAGGCCTGTGAAGACGCAGATTTTGAAAAACTCCTTTCCTTTAACCCGGTTCTTCTTGAAAAGGCTGCGGAATGCGGGCACCGGTCCTTTGTGATTATGGCCGGCGCTCTTGACCGGAAAGCGGTGGAAGCACATTGGCTCAGTCATGAAGATGTGACGGGTGTAGGATACGGCGTATGTACATTTCGCGTGACAGGTGATGATCCTGAGAGAAATTTTCTGGACCGCTATGAAAAAAGTGAATCTGTGAGGCTCGAACAGGAAAGATCAGCGGAAGATCCTTACGTAAAGCTTGCGAGAAAAACGGTTGAAATGTATATTCGCACAGGAAGAACACCCGATCTCCCCAAGAGAGGAGAAGTGCCGGTGGAAATGCTGACCCGCAGGGCGGGTGTCTTCTGCTCAATTCACAAGGGTGGAAATCTGCGGGGCTGTATCGGTACGATTGCTCCTGTATACAGTTGCATCGCCGAAGAAATCATACACAATGCCGTTTCCGCCTGCTCCCGGGATCCCCGGTTTGATGAGGTCCGCGCTGATGAACTAGAGCATCTGGAATACAGCGTAGATGTTCTCAGTACACCTGAAGATATTACTTCAGAGGCGGATCTGGATGTAAAAAAATATGGCGTCATTGTGACCCACGGCCGTAAAAGGGGGCTTCTGCTTCCCAATCTTGACGGCGTGGATACGGTTCGTGAGCAGATTGCCATTGCGAAGCGCAAGGGAGGCATCCGTGATGATGAGCCGTTTTCACTTCAGCGGTTCGAAGTTGTAAGACATTATTAAGGCTGTGAGACATTACTGAAGTCATGAGACGTTATCGAAGTTATAAAACATCATAAAGTTATGAGGCATTATGAATGGCTATAGTATGCAATACTTGCTTTCATCACTGTCACCTTGCAGAAGGGCAGGCAGGCTTCTGCGGAGTACGCCGCTGTACAGACGGTCAGATTGTCTGTGACAGCTACGGGTATCTTACGTCGGTCGCACTGGATCCGGTTGAAAAGAAACCGCTTGCAATGTTCCATCCCGGAAGCTATGTCCTTTCTGTGGGGAGCTATGGCTGTAATCTTCATTGTCCTTTCTGTCAGAATTATACAATATCGTACAAAAGAGACCGCAGGGGAGCAGAGTATGTCGCCCCTGATCGGCTGGTAGAGATGGCTGATGATCTGCATCGTCGTAATCCGGCAGTAATCGGGATAGCCTATACCTACAATGAAATGCTGACCTCCTGGGAGTATGTCCGTGATACGGCAAAGCTTGCGCATGCACAGGAATTATACAACGTACTGGTGACCAATGGTACTGCAGAACTGCCGGTGCTTGAGGAAATCCTGCCCTGGATAGATGCCATGAATGTGGACCTGAAGGGATTTACTGAGGATTTTTACAGAAATTATCTTGGCGGAGATCTTCACCAGACCCTGGCATTTATCCAGCATGCCGCCACCTCCTGTCATATGGAGGTGACAACCCTGCTGATTCCAGGAAAAAACGACACAGAGAAGGAGATCCGGTCTATCGCAGCCTGGCTTGCATCACTGAAATCAGAAGATCCAATTGTTTACCATCTGTCGCGATACTTCCCGCGCTACAAGACAGATCTGCCCGCCACAGATGTCGCAGAGGTCTATCATCTCGCAGAGGTGGCGCGGGAGATACTGCCATACGTATTTACGGGAAATTGTTAACTTTTTTATAGAGTCAAAAGTATATGATTATTAATACAGGCAGCCGGACGGATATCCCGGCATTTTTCTCAGAATGGTTTTTCAATGATCGGACATCTCCGGGAGGATGATATTGTCCATGATGCCCTTCAGGAAACCTGGATCGACAACCAGATGAGCATATTTGATTTTATGCGTGAAAAAACAAACTGATGACGACCACAGCATGGAGTAGTAATCATCAGCCTCCGTGAATGATAAAGGAGGCGTAACCAGACTCTCTGAAGCAGAAGAGCTTGTGGGGAAAGGCGCTGCAGACCTGATTGGTATAGGGAGAGCGCTTTTCAGAAACCCGGAACTGGGCGTGTGAAGAAAAAGATTTGGCATAAATATTATGCCAGGAGCTTAAATAATTTTGAAATCAGGGACTGTCGCAAATTGCGATGGTCCTTTCTTTTTGTTACAGTTTATCAGTCTGCAGCAGACATTTCTCATACTCTCCTTTGGAGTGAGTTTACTGTCTGCACTGCGGTCTTTGTTACGAAAACTGTCCGGTGCATGCTATAATAAGAAGAATATGAGAGAATTCTCTGCCAGACAGAAAACCGGATGATTCGAGGAATAATTCATGCAGCAGGTTGACTTCGAAAATGGTCAGATCACAAAAAACATATTACAGACAGCACTGCCGATGCTGATCGCCCAGATTCTGAATCTTCTCTACAGTATCGTGGACAGGATTTATATCGGCAGAATTCCGGGATCGGGAACAGAGGCACTGGGTGCAGTGGGACTCTGCTTTCCGATTATTATCATTATTACAGGCTTTACAAATATGTTCGGCATGGGCGGTGCACCTCTTTTTTCCATGGCTCTCGGAGGAGGAGACAGTAAGAGGGCCGCTGAGCTTCAGAACACTACCTTTCGTCTTCTGATCGTAGCAGCAGTGATCCTGACCGTTTCCGGGGAGATTTTCGGCAGGGAATTTCTGATTCTCTTTGGCGCGACAGAAAGTGAAATTCCGGTCAGCCTGTCCTATCTTCGTATCTATCTATGGGGTACGCTTTTCCTGATGGTGTCGACGGGAATGAATACCTTTGTCAATGCCCAGGGGTACTCCGGCATTGGTATGTACTCCGTTATGATCGGTGCCGTAGCCAATCTGATTCTGGATCCTGTTTTTATCTTTGCTATGCATATGGGTGTGCAGGGCGCTGCGGTTGCGACTGTCATCTCTCAGGGGCTTTCCTTCTGGTATGTCATGCACTTCCTTCGGGGAAGCCGGAACCAGTTTCCTGTCTCGTTTGCGTGGCATTTTCCTCATGCCGGCGAGATTACAGGACTTGGTGTTGCTCCATTTATCATGCAGTTCACAAACTCGCTGGTGCAGATCGCCTGCAATCAGGTGCTGATGGCATTTGGCGGTTCACTTTATGTTTCGGTGATGACGATCGTCTCCTCTGTCAGGTCCATTCTGGATACACCGGTCTTCGCCATTACCGAAGGAACAACGCCAATTCTCAGCTACAATTACGGTGCCAGAAGACCGGACCTTGTTAAGAAAGCAGTACGGGTGATGATGCTTCTGGCTGTTCCCTATACATGTATTGTATGGCTGCTGATTATGTTCCGTCCGGAATGGTTCATTCACATTTTCAGTGAAGACAAAACTATCATGAAGGATGCTTCCCGGGCGCTGCATCTCTATTTTCTGGCATTTATTTTTCAGTCACTGCAGTATAGCGGGCAGACCGTCTTCAAGGCTCTGAACAAGAAAAAAAGAGCGATTTTCTTCAGCCTGTTCCGCAAGGTGATTATGGTTGTTCCACTGACTTACCTGCTCCCGCACATCGCAGGCCTCGGAACAGATGGTGTATTCTGCGCTGAGCCGATCTCGAATGTGATCGGCGGCGTTGCCTGCTTTACCTGCATGATCGCCACAATATGGCCGGAACTGAACAGGATGAAACATGGGCTGTTATAGATGAAAGCCAGGCGGCAAATATCGTATGCCCCAAAATAAAGTGAAATATATATATTATCCGCAGAATTTTGCCCGCAAAATAGCTGAAATCTGCCTTTTCCGGTATTTAATCCCTGCCATTTACGCAGTATAATTGCTATTATTATCATATATGTCAGGGTGATGCACCATATATAGTAAAAATTATATGTGTAAGGGCAATACACTACATATGGAAAAAATTATATGTGTGAGGATGTTGCATCACATATGGAAAAAATT